>NZ_JAATWC010000008.1 GCF_012979235.1 Dissulfurirhabdus thermomarina | reverse complement strand
TTCTTTACTGGATCCGCGGCGGGCTTGAGATGCATTGGGCCGAGTCGCCTGGAACTTGGGATCAGGGGCGGGCATGCCCCCTGGCGCCCCGCCGGATCACCCCGGGTAGAGGAGACGGGCCGCCCGCTCCCGGGTGAAATCGGCCTCGTCCCCGGAAAGGAGCGCGTCGAAGTCCCGGAGGTCGGCGCCGGCCTCCACGGCCGCCCGGAGCCGGCGATCCCCCAGGATGAGGTCGATGGGGAGGCGCTCGGTCTCGTACTCGTAGGGCGGCTCTCTCCAGGCCGCCTCCCCGGGGTAGAGCCGCCAGAGGACCGACAACAGCACCAGGGTGGTCCTGAGGGGCCGAAACGCCTCGGGGTCGGTGACGTGGAGCTGGAACCCGCCGCAGGTCTCGCCCCGCCACTTGTGGAAGGTGGGCTCGAAGTACTGCTCCCGGAGGACCACCCCGGGCGGGAGCCGCCCCTCCAGGGCCTCGGCCACCCGCCGGGGTTCCACGAAGGGGGCCCCGAAGACCTCGAAGGGCCGCGTGGTCCCCCGCCCCTCCGAGAGGTTCGTCCCCTCGAGGGCCACCTGCCCCGGGTAGACCCGGGCCGTCTCCAGGGTGGGCATGTTGGGGGAAGGCCAGACCCAGGCGAGGCCCGTGGCGGGAAAGTCCATGCGGCGCCGCCAGCCGGCGGTGGGGACCACGTGGAGCTCCACGCCCGCAGCGGCCCCGGCCGCGAAGTACCTCGCCAGCTCTCCCAGGGTGAGCCCGTGGCGCATGGGGATGGGCGACATGCCCACGAAGGATCGGCAGTCGTCGGCCAGCCGGTTCCCCTCCACGTGCACCCCGCCCACGGGATTGGGCCGGTCGAGCACCGCCACGGCGACCCCGGCCCGGGCCGCGGCCTGCATGGCGAGAAGCAGGGTCCAGGCATAGGTATAGACCCGGCAGCCGACGTCCTGGAGGTCCACCAGGAGGAGATCGATGTGGGCGAGCTGCTCCGGGAGCGGCTCCCGCGTGGCCCCGTAGAGGCTGAAGACGGGGATCCCGAGCACCGGGTCCACCCGGTCGGGAGACTCCACCATGTTGTCCTGCTTTTCGGCGTAGAGGCCGTGCTGGGGGCTGAAGAGGCAGCGAAGCGCCCCCGGCAGCGCCGCCGCGACGAGGTCCCGGGCGTGGCGGAGGCGCCGGTCCACCGAGGCCTGGTGGCAGAGGAGCCCGAGCCGCCGGCCGCGCGCCCACGCGGGCGGGTCGGCCAGGAAGACCTCGAGCCCCGGCCGGACGGCGGCGCCCTTCACCACTGGAGCCGGACGGGGATGCCCCGCCGGTGGAGCTCGTTCTTGATCTCGGCCACCGTGTAGGTGCCGTAGTGGGTCATGGAGGCGATGAGGGCCGCGTCGGCCCCGGCCTCGGTGAGGACGTCGGCCAGGTGCTCGGGCCGCCCGGCCCCCCCGGAGGCGATGACCGGGATGTTCACGGCGTCGGTGACGAGGCGGGTGAGGGTCATCTCGTAGCCCTCCTGGGTTCCGTCGGCGTCGATGGAGTTGAGGCAGATCTCCCCGGCGCCCCGCGACTCGGCTTCCCGGGCCCACTCCAGGGCGTCGATCCCCATGTAGGTCCGCCCGCCGTGGATGACGATCTCGTAGCCGGAGGGGATGCGCGCCGACCGCTCCACTCGCTTCACGTCCATGCCGACCACGATGCACTGGCTGCCGAAGGCGCGGGCCCCCTCGTCGATGATCTGCGGGTTCTGGACGGCGGCGGTGTTGACGCTCACCTTCTCGGCCCCGGCCAGCAGCACCGCCCGCATGTCGTCCACGGTGCGGATCCCGCCGCCCACGGAGAAGGGGATGAAGATCTCCTCGGCGGTCCGGCGGACCACGTCGATCATGATGCCGCGGTGGTCGCTGGAGGCGGTGATGTCGTAGAAGACCAGCTCGTCGGCCCCGGCCTCGTAGTAGAAGCGGGCCATGGCCACCGGGTCGCCGATATCCACGTTGTTCTTGAACTTGATGCCCTTGGTGGTGCGGCCGTCGCGGACGTCGAGGCAGGGGATGATGCGCTTGGTCAGCATGATCTCACCCCCAGCGGCAGAAGTTGTCGAGGATCCGGAGCCCCGGCCGGCCGCTTTTTTCGGGGTGGAACTGGACGGCCACGAGCCGCCCGCGCGCCACGGCGGCGGCGAAGGTGCGGCCGTAGTCCGTCTCGCCCACCACCAGGTCGGGATCGGCGGGGTCCGGGTAGTAGGAGTGGACGAAGTAGAAGGCGGCCCCCGGGTCCATGCCGGCGAAGACCGGGTGCGTCTTCCTCCACCGGACGGTGTTCCAGCCCATGTGGGGGATCTTGAGCCGGACGTCCCCGTCGAAGAGAGGCGACGGGAAACGGCGGACCACACCCGGGAGCAGGCCCAGGCAGTCCACGCCGCCCTCCTCGCTGTGCTCGAAGATGATCTGGGTACCCAGGCAGATGCCGAGAAGCGGCGTCCCGGCCCGGCAGGCCTCCCGGAGCACCTCGTCGAGACCCAGGGCCCGCAGATCCGCCATGGCCTTCTCCGCCGCCCCCACGCCGGGAAAGACGATGCGGTCGGCCCGGCGGATCTCGTCGGGGTCGTGGGTGACCCGGCACTCGTGCCCGAGGTGGCGGAGCGCCCGGGCGACGCTGGCGAGGTTTCCGGCCTTGTAGTCGATGACGGCGATCATGCGGGCCATTGAACCACGGCCCGGGGACCCCTTCAAGGGCGGCAGATGCCTGGCGGGGGCCGGGGGGCGGCGGTAACATGCAAGGCATGCCCACGCCCCTCGTCCTCTACGAGGACAACCATCTCCTCGTCCTGGCGAAGGCCCCCGGGGTCCCCACGGTGCCCGACCGGACCGGCGACCCCGCCCTCCTGGACCTCGGCCGCGCCTACCTCAAGGCCTCCCGGGCCAAGCCCGGAAACGTCTACCTCGGCGTGGTCCACCGGCTCGACCGGCCGGTCTCGGGCGTGGTCTGCTTCGCCGTCACCTCCAAGGCCGCCGCCCGCCTGGCCCGCCAGTTCCGGGAGGGCCAGGTGCAAAAGACCTACCTCGCCCTGGTCGAGGGCCGCCCCCCGGGAGAGAGCGGGCGCCTCCGCCATGCCCTCTGGAAGGACCGGCGGCGGAACCGCGTTCGCCTCTTCCCCCCGGAGTCGGCGCCGGCCGCCGCCCGGGAGGCCCGGACCCGGTGGCGCCGGCTGGCCGAGCTGAACGGCGCGGTGCTCCTCGAGCTGACCCCCGAGACCGGCCGCCCCCACCAGCTCCGGGCCCAGTGCGCCGCCATGGGCTGCCCGATCCTCGGCGACCTCAAGTACGGCGCCGCGGCGCCGCTGCCGGACCAGTCCATCGCCCTCCACGCCCGACGCCTCTCCTTCGCCCACCCCACCCGGGGGACGCGGCTCGAGATCGAGGCGCCGCCGCCGGAGAGCCCCTGGTGGCGGGCGGCGGCCGCCGCCCGGGCCCGCTGAGGCCCGCGGCGTTGCTTTTCGGACACCTTTCTTTAGAATGGATAGAACGTACGACGCCGACGCCCTCCCCGAAGGACGCCACCGGACGAAAGGACCGCCCATGCCGCAGAGCGCCCCGCGCCGCTGGACCCGCCTCGTCTTCGACCAGACGCCCGTCTACGTCCTGGGGGACGGCCCCGACTGGTTCGTCCCGAACCCCGCGGCGGACAGGATGCTCCAGGATCTCATCGAGTCGGGCGACCCGGACCGCGCCGCCTGGAACACCGCGCAGCGGGGCGAGGCCCCCCTCGGCGCCGCCCTGGTCCGGGCCCACGCCCTCCTCGGCCAGCTCCGGGACGACCTCGCCGTCCCCTACCCCGGCCGGGCCGGCGCCCGGCGGCTGGACGGGCTCCGCGAGATCTGGTTCCACCTCACCGACCGCTGCAACCTGAGCTGCCGCCACTGCCTCTTCGCCGCCTCGCCGGCGGCCGGCCGGGGCATCGACCCGGGCCTCCTCCGGCGCCTGGTCGCAGAGGCCCGGGGGCTCGGCTGCCGGCTCTTCTACTTCACCGGCGGCGAGCCCTTCGTCTACCCCGGCTTCATCGAGATCTGCGGGGAGATCCTGGGGGCCGACCCGGAGGCCCACGTGGTGGTGCTCACCAACGGGCTCCTGGCCGGGGAACGGGCGGCGGCGCTGGCACGGCTCCCGGCGGGACGCCTCCACCTCCAGGTGAGCGTGGACGGCGCCCCCGAACACCACGAGGCCCTTCGGGGCCGGGGCACCTTCTCGGCCCTCGAGGCGGCGCTCTCCCGCCTCACGGAGGCGGGCCTCCCGGTGACCCTGGCCATGGCCGTGGAACGATCCAACGCCGGGGACATGCCCCGGGTGGTGGAATTCGCCGCGACCCGCGGCATCTCCAACGTCCACTACCTCTGGTACTTCGCCCGCGGCCGGGGGAAGGCCCGGAACTTCGTCCCGCCGGAGGCGCTCTTCGGGCACCTGGAGGCGGCCTGGGCGGCCGGCCGCAAGCTCGGCGTCCGGATCGACAACGTGGAGATCCTCCGGTCCCAGGTCTTCGCCCCGCCCGGGAGCCGGTTCGACCTCAGCAACGCCGGCTGGGAGTCGGTGGCCGTGGGCCCGGACGGCCACATCTACCCCACGCCGGCCCTGGTGGGGATCCCGAAGCTCGACGCCGGCACCGCGGCCGGCGGCCTCGAGGCGGCCTGGCGCCGGAGCCCCGTCCTCGAGGCCCTCCGCCGGGCCAGCCTGGCGGACGACCCGGGGCTGGCCCGGAACCCGCTCCGGTTCCTGGTGGGGGGCGGCGACATCGACCACAGCTACGTCAAGGGCGGCTCCTTCGTGGGACACGACCCCTACCTCCCCCTCTACGAGCGGACGGTGCTCCGGCTCATCACCCGGGCGGCGGCCGCGCAGCCGCCCACCGTGGAGGCGCCGGCCATCCGGCTGCGGATGGGAGAGATCCTGGCCGGCTGCCGCCACGACCCCTCCGACGTCCAGCTCACCCACTGTAACTGCGTGGTCGCCCTGGCCGACGAGACGGGCCACGAGCCGGTCCGAAACTTCTACGGCCGGGCCGCCGAGGCCCCGGCGGAGGACATCCGCAACCCCGTCTGCTACCCGGAGGCCGAGATCTCCCACATCCCGGCGGCGGCCCGGGTGCGGTCCTACGGCTGCGGCAGCCCCGTGATGGACGCCGACCCGCGCCCGGGGGAGACCGTGGTGGACCTCGGCTCCGGAAGCGGCGTGGAGTGCTTCATCGCCGCGCGGAAGGTGGGCCCCCGGGGGCGGGTGATCGGGGTGGACATGACCGAGGCCATGCTGCGGCTGGCCCGCGGGGCGGAGGGCGCCGTGGCCGGGGCCCTCGGCTACCGGAACGTCGAGTTCCGGGAAGGATTCCTCGAGGCCGTCCCGGTGGCGGACGCCGTCGCGGACGTCGTGATCTCGAACTGCGTGGTGAACCTCTCCCCGGACAAGCGCCGGACCTTCGCCGAGATCGCCCGCATCCTGAGGCCCGGGGGGCGCCTCGTCTTCTCGGACGTGGTGACCGACCGGCCGGCCCCGGCCCGGCTCAAGAACGACGAGATCCTCCGGGGCGAGTGCCTGGCCGGGGCCATGGTGCTCGGCGACCTCCTGGGGCTCCTCGAGGCCCTGGGCTTTACGGCGCCCGTGGTCCGAAAGCGCTTCTTCTACCGGGAGGTCGGGGGCTTCCCCTTCTTCTCCGTGACGCTGGAGGCCCGGCGGCCGGCCGACGACGCCGGGACCGCCGAGGTGTTCTATGCCGGCCCGCACCCGGGGCTCCTCCTGGCGGACGGCACCGTCCTGCGGCGGGGGGAGCGGCGGCGCATCCCGGGCGCCCTGGCCGAAGCCGTCACCGGGGCCGATGCCGGCCCGTTCTACGTGCTCGACGCCGCCGGGGGCGTCGCCAACGCGGCCATGGTCTCCACCTGCGGCTGCGGCGCCGGCACGCCGGCGGAGGCGGCCTCGCCCGCCGGGGGCTGCTGCGGCGCCGGTGCACCGGCGGCGGCCACCGGCGGCTGCTGTGCGCCCTCCCCGGAACCGCCGGGGCCGGCAGGAGCGCCGGGCCCCGTGGACGAGGCGGGGCCGACCCTCGCCACCCTCCGTCTCGGCGGGGTCGCCGTCGCGGGGGGAGAAGGCGCCTCGATCCGCGTCGCCGAGCTCCGCCACAACGCCGGCTGCATGGTCTGCGGGGCGCCCCTCGCCTACCGGCCGCGCTCGGCCGAGGCCGCCTGCTTCTACTGCGGCCGCACCCTTGCCACCAGCGCCGCCTGCGAGCGCGGACACTTCGTCTGCGACGCCTGCCACGGGACCGACGCCCCGGAGGTGGTCCTGGGCATCTGCCGCCACACCCGCGAGACCGACATGGTGCGCCTCCTCGAGACCGTCCGGCGCCATCCCGCCGTCCCGGTGCACGGGCCGGAGCACCACTTCATCGTCCCGGCGGTGGTGACCGCCACCTACCGGAACCTCGGGGGCGAACTGGACGAGGCGGCCATCGGGACCGCCATCGCCCGGGGCCGCGAGGTTCCCGGGGGGAGCTGCGGCTTCTGGGGCGGCTGCGGCGCGGCCATCGGCGTGGGGATCGGCTTCGGCGTCATCCTCGAATCGACTCCCCTCACCCCGGCCCCCCGCCGCGACCTCCAGCGGGTGGTGGCGGACGTCCTCCGCGAGATCGGCGAGCGGGAAGCGGCCCGCTGCTGCCAGCGCGAGAGCTGGATCGCCCTCCGCAAGGCCGCGGAGCTCAGCCGCGGCCTCCTCCCGGTGCCGCTCCGGGCCGAGCACCGCCTCGCCTGCCGGCAGCGCCGCCTCAACCGGGAGTGTCTCGGCGAGGACTGCCCCCTGTGGACCCCGTGAGCATGCAGACCGCGGCACGGCGAGCGGCCCGGGCGGCCCTCGCCGCCGTCCTGGTGCTGGCCGCCGCCTCGCCGGCCGCGGCCGGGCGCCCGGTGCGGGTCTGCCTCTACGAGAACCCGCCCCTGGTCTTCGAGGAGAAGGGCGAAGCCCGCGGCCTCTGCGTGGACCTCCTCGCCCGGGTGGCCGAGGCGGAGGGCTGGCGCACCGAATACGTCCGGGACACCTGGACCGGGTGCCTCCACCGGCTGGACGAGGGCTCCGTGGACCTTTTGCCCGCCGTGGCCCGCACGGCGGACCGGGCCCGCCGCCTCGCGTTCAGCCGCGAGCCGGTCTTCAACAACTGGGCCCAGGTCTACGCGCGGCCCGGGTGCCGGGTGGACTCCCTCCTCGACCTCGCCGGCCGAAAGGTCGCGCTCCTCGAGGGCGATATCCACGCCGCCGCCTTCGAGGACCTGGTGCAGCGCTTCGGCCTGGTGGTCCAGGCCCTTCGCCTGCCCGACTACGCCGCGGTTCTTTCCGCCGTGGCCGGGGGCAGGGCGGACGCGGGGGTGGTGAACCGGGCCTTCGGCGCCCGGAACGAGGCCCGTTTCCGGGTCGTGCGGACCCCGGTGGTCTTCGACCCCATCGAGGTCCGCTACGCCGCGCCCAAGGACCGCGCCGGGAGCTTGCTCCCGGCCCTCGACCGCCACCTGGCCGCATGGAAGGCCGATCCCGAAAGCGCCTACTACCAGGCCCTCGACCGCTGGGCGAAACGCCCGGGGCCGCCGCCGGGGCTCCCGACCTGGCTGAAGTGGGCCGCCGCGGCCGCCGGGGCCCTCCTGGCCCTCTTCGCCGGCACCGCCCTCCTCCTGCGCCGGCGGATCCGGGCGGCCACGGCCGCGCTTCGGGACCGTAACGCCGCCCTCCAGGCCGAGATCGCCCGCCGCGAGGCCACCGAGGACAAACTCCGGGCCGCCCTGCAGGAGGCCGAGGCGGAGCGGGCCCGGGCCGAGGGCTTCCTCGGCGCCATCGGCGAGGGGGTCTCCATCCGCGACCCGAACTACGTGGTCACCTACCAGAACGACCGCCACAAGGCGCAGGTCGGCGACCACGTCGGCGAGATCTGCTACCGGGCCTTCCAGGGGCGGGAGACGGCCTGCCCCGGCTGCCCGGTGGATGCCACCTTCGCCGACGGCGGCGTCCACATCGTGGAGCGGGTGGTGCACCGGGACGGCGCCCCGCCCGCCTACCTGGAGGTCACGGCCTCGCCCATCCGGAACGGCGCCGGCCGGGTCGTGGCCGTCATAGAGGTCTCCCGCGACATCACCCGGCGCAAGGCGGCCGAGGCGGCGGAACGGGCCCTCCGGGAGCAGCTCCTCCAGGCCCAGAAGATGGAGTCCGTGGGCAAGCTCGCCGGCGGCGTGGCCCACGACTTCAACAACCTCCTCTCCTCCATCCTCGGCTACGCGGAGCTGGCCCTCATGGGGCTCCCCGCCGGGCACCCGGTGGTGGAAAAGGTCCGCCACATCCAGGAGGCCGGAGAGAAGGCCGCCTCCCTCACCCGCCAGCTCCTGGCCTTCAGCCGCAGGCAGCTCCTCGAGATCCGCCCCGTGGACCTCAACCACCTGGTGGAGGACCTGGCACGGATGCTCCAGCGCATGATCGGGGAGGACGTCATCCTCCGGCTCGACCTCGACCCGTCCATCCCCCGCGTCTCGGCCGATCCCGCCCAGCTCGAGGTGGTGCTGATGAACCTCGCCGTCAACGCCAGGGATGCGATGCCCGAGGGCGGCCGGCTCGAAATCGCCACCGCGGCGGCCGACCTCGATCCGGCCTCGGCACCGTGCGCGGCCGGCATGGCCCCCGGGCCCGCCGTGGTGCTCACCGTGAGCGACACGGGGATCGGCATGAGCAGCGACGTGATGGCACACATCTTCGAACCCTTCTTCACCACCAAGGGACCGCAGAAGGGGACGGGGCTCGGCCTCGCCACGGTGTACGGGATCGTGAGGCAGCACGACGGACACATCGAGGTGGAAAGCGCCCCGGCCACGGGGACCCGGTTCCGGATCCACCTCCCGGCCGCCCGGGAGGCGGAGGAGGAGGAGGAGACCGACGGGGAGATCGCCGGTCCCCTCCGGGGCGGGACCGAGCGGATCCTCCTGGTGGACGACGACGAGGGCATCCGGGACCTCGTCGCGGAGATCCTCGGCGGACTCGGTTACCGGGTGCGGGCGGCGGCCTCGGGCGAAGAGGCCCTGGCATTGATGGAGGGGGAAGACGGCCCCTTCGATCTCCTCCTCACCGACGTGGTCATGCCGGGCATGAACGGGCGGGACCTGGCGGAGGAGGCCCGGCTTCGCTGGCCCGGTCTCAAGGTGGTCTTCATGTCCGGCTACGCCGACACCTACCTGGTGCTCCACGACATCCGGGCGGCCGGCGGGGCCTTCGTCCCGAAACCCATCGCCCGGAAAGACCTCGCCGCCACGGTGCGCTCGGTGCTCGACGCCGCGCCCGGGAGCCACGGGCCGGAAACCGGATGATGTTCCCCCCCGCCGTCCGCCGGGCATTCCTCCTGGGCCTCCTCGCCGCCCTGGTGCCGGCGCGGGGGCCGGCGGCCGCCGTCCCGTGGCTGCCGGGGCCGCCGCTCCCCGGCCGGGACACCCGGCCCTCGGCCGGAAAGCTCCTCGTGGCCGCGCGGCAGCTCGCCGACCCGAACTTCTCCGAGACGGTGGTGCTCCTGGTGAAACACGGCCCCCGGGGCACCATGGGCCTCGTCCTCAATCGGCCCACCCGGGTCCCCCTGGCGCGCGTCCTGCCCAAGCTGCCGCCGGCCAGAACGAAGGCCCGCACCGTCTTCCTCGGCGGCCCGGTGGCTCGAAATTCCCTCTTCCTCCTTCTCCGGGTCCATGCGCCGCCCGGCGGGGCCGACCCGGTCTGCCCGGGTGTCGCCCTCGGGACCCGCCTTGCCGTCCTCGACGCCGTACCGGCCGCCCCCTTCCGGATCTACGCCGGATGCGCGAGCTGGGCACCGGGCCAGCTCCTGGCGGAGATCCGGCGCGGAGACTGGTACCTCCTCCCGGCCCGGGCCGCGGACGTCTTCGACCCGGCCCCGGAGCACCTCTGGCCCCGCCTCATCCAGCGGGCCACCACCACCTGGGTCCTGAGCCGCCCGGCCGGCCCCCGCCCCGCCCTCCTGCCCCTCCCCTGAGGCCGCCCGCCTGTCCCGGCGCCTGGGCCGGACCCTTTTGCGATCAAAAAAATTGAACTTTTCCGCCGAGGCGCCGATAAGCCTTACAAGGGTTCCGGCGCGGCTCCGGCCCAGATACTCCGCCGCCGGGCCGGCCCTTCACACCGGAAAGCCCCGGAACCGTGGTCCATGGGGCCCACAACGGTCTTGACAGCACCGCCGGATCGCCCTATGATCGTTCTTGTTTTTAGAACATAATCAGATGCTCCAGCACCTCATCACATCCAAGGCCCGGGTCAAGATCCTGATGCGCCTCTTCCTGAATCCCGACCAGCGGGCCTACCTCCGGGAACTCGCCGGGGAGTTCGGCCTCTCCCCGGGCCAGCTCAGCGAGGAGCTCAAGCAGCTCCAGGCGGCGGGTTTCCTCGAGGGTGAGCGCAACGGCCGCCAGGTCTTCTACCGGGCCAACCGGAAGCATCCCCTCTTCGCCGAGCTCCACTCCATGGTGCGCAAGGCCTTCGGCATGGACCGGATCCTCGACTCCATCATCGAGCGCCTCGGCGACCTCGAGGCGGCCTACCTCCTCGACGACTACGCGGAGGGCAAGGACACGGGCATCATCGACCTGCTCCTCGTGGGCCGGGTGGACCAGAACAACCTCGCCGACCTGGTGGCCAAGACGGAGAAATACATCGGGAGGAAGATAAGGACGCTTGTCCTCTCGGGAAAAGAATGGGCTGACTTCGGCCGACATATCAGGAACCGGCCCTTGCTGCTCTTGTGGGAAAAAAGATGACCTGGAGGGGGAAAAGCCTTGCATCTCGTCCCCGGCCCGATTCGGCACCGCATCGAGCATCGCCCCGCACTGCTCAAGATCGTCGACAATATCGGCTGGCTCTTTCTCGACAAGTTCTTGCGCTTGGGGCTGGGGCTGCTGGTGGGGGTCTGGCTGGCGCGCTACCTGGGCCCGGCGCAATTCGGCCTTCTCAGTTTCGCGCAAGCCTTCGTGGGACTCTTCGCCGCCGTGGCCACCCTGGGGCTTCAGGGCATCGTTGTGCGGGACATCGTGCGCGAACCCGAATCCGCCCCGCTCACCCTGGGCACCGCGGCCGTTCTGCAGATGGTCAGCGGCCTCGTCGCCTATCTCGCGCTTCTCGCCGCCATCACCTGGCTACGGGCGGACGACCCTCTTGCGAGGCTCATCGTTGCCATCTTGGGGTCCTCTCTGCTCTTCAAGGCGAGCGAGATCGCCGTCTATTGGTTCGAATCCCAGGTTCAATCCAAGTACACCGTCTGGGTGCAAAACGGCATCTGTCTCCTCTCCGCTGCCGCCAAGGCGGCGTTCATTCTCGCCCGCGCGCCGCTCTTGGCTTTTGTCTGGGTCGCCTTTGCCGAGATGTTTCTGGTCGCGTTTTTCCTGATTGTGGCCATGGGTTGGCGAGGACCGCCCCTGAGCAGTCTGCGTGCCGATGCAGCGCGGGCCAAAATGCTGTTGAAGGACTGCTGGCCATTGGTCCTTTCCAGCATAGCCGTCATGATCTACATGAGAATCGACCAGGTCATGCTGGGGCAGATGGTTGGCGACGAAGCGGTTGGAATCTATAGCGCCGCCGTCCGGATCAGCGAAGTATGGTATTTCATCCCAATGGCTGTTGCATCTTCGGTTTTTCCATCGATCATCGAAGCCAAAAAAATCGGCGAGGAAGAGTACTATTCCCGGCTGCAAAAACTCTACGACCTCATGGCTTTGATGAGTGTCGGCGTGGCGCTTCCGATGACGTTTTTGGCAGAGCCTTTGACCGGCTTGCTTTACGGAAGGCTTTATCACGGGGCCGCTCCGGTGTTGGCGATTCATATCTGGGCTTCAGTCTTTGTCTTCCTGGGGGTTGCAAGCAGCAGGTGGTTTCTTGTCGAGGGAAAACAAATTCTGACTTTGCAAAAAACTCTTTTGGGGGCGCTGTGCAACGTCGGCTTAAATTTCTTTTTGATACCATCCTATTCAGCAATCGGCGCCGCCGTTGCGACGTTTTTATCACAAGGAGCCTCTGCCTTCTTATCAGACTTACTCTTTAAAGAAACACGCAAAATGTTTAGGATGAAAGCATCTTCAATGAATTTGATTACATCAATAAGTAGAATAACAAGAGCTCTTTTCAGAACACAAAAATGAATATCAAAAAATATATACCAGACACAAAAGCAAAATTTTTTTACATGGAACCCGTGTCCCTGAGTTGTCCCAGAGAATGTGTCCCGCAAAAACAGATATACGGATATATGGTGTTCCCTTTCTCTTGAACAATGTTTGTTAGAAAAGATCCACCCCTTACCCTCCTGAAGCTAAAAGAGACAAATGAGCCAATCCGGCTGCCTAGTCAGATGACAGATGAGGAACTTCTTGTGATGCACATCGCTCGCTTCGGGGCGAACCACTTTCCCCGAGACACAGAGTGTAGTCCCAAACTATCCTGAGGAGGTTTGATATGCGCATATTGGTACTCGGCGGCGATGGCTTTTGCGGCTGGCCCACCGCACTCCACTTATCACATTTAGGGCATGAGATAGCGATTGTAGACAACTTGGTGAGAAGAAAAATTGACATTGAGCTTGAGTGTGAATCACTGACACCAATTCGACCAATAGGCGAACGCCTTAAGACATGGAAAGAAATTTCAGGAAAAACAATTGAGTTCTATAATTTTAACGTAGCAAAGCATTACCACCGGCTACTGAACTTGATCATTCATTGGCACCCAGATACCATCATCCACTTTGCTGAACAGAGATCAGCGCCATACTCAATGAAGAGCAGTTATCACAAACGTTACACAGTAAACAATAACATAAACGCGACTAACAATATACTAGCAGCAATAGTGGAAAGCAATATGGACATACATGTTGTGCACTTGGGAACCATGGGAGTTTATGGATATGGATCAGCAGGAATGAAAATACCAGAGGGTTACCTCAAAATACAAGTTCAGTCTGATGGACGCACAATCGAAAGGGACATCCTTTATCCACCTGACCCAGGAAGCATCTATCACTTAACAAAAACTCAAGACCAATTACTTTTTGCTTATTATAACAAAAATGACGGGATCCGTATTACGGATTTGCACCAAGGCATCGTATGGGGGACCCAAACATTAGAGACAAAACTTGACGAAAGACTCATCAATAGATTTGATTATGATGGTGATTATGGTACGGTTCTCAATCGTTTTTTGATGCAGGCTGCCATTTCTTATCCACTTACGGTTCATGGTACCGGTGGACAAACTCGAGCCTTCATTCATATCCAAGATACAGTTCGATGCATCCAGATTGCAATTGAAAACCCACCCAAAGAAGGCGAACGTGTTCAGGTGTTCAATCAGATGACGGAAACACACCGTATTCGAGATTTGGCAAAGATGATATCTGAACGTACAGGAGTACCAATAGAGTATGTCACCAACCCCAGAAATGAGGCCGAAGAAAACGATCTGCACGTAGAGAATTCTCGCTTTTTAGAGCTCGGACTAGAACCAATAACTTTAAACGACGGCCTAATGGAAGAAGTGTCAGATATTGCCCGCAAGTATTCATACCGATGCGACAAAAGCAAAATCCCTTGCAGATCCTTTTGGCGCTAGGCGCAAGCAAAGTAGCCGCAAAATGTCACCAAACAAACGATAAAATCTGAATGATATTGCAAACAAGCAACACGAAAAAGAATATTCAAGAAGGTTACAATAAATGAAAGAATTTGATGTGCCAGTCTCATTACACATATTTAATAGGCCCGAAACCATTAAATTGGTATTAGACGCCCTCAGACAGGTAAGGCCAAAATATCTATATGTTACGGCTGATGGGCCCCGAAAAGACAATAACGAAGACGTAGTTAATTGCTCAAAAGCGCGAAAAATAATAGACGACTCTATAGACTGGGATTGTGAACTGCACAAAAACTACTCAGAAACTAACAAAGGAAGCTATAAATGCACAAGCGATGGAATATCTTGGGTTTTCCAAAACGTAGACGAAGCGATCATACTGGAAGATGACTGCGTTCCAGACGTATCATTCTTTATGTTTTGCAAAGAACTCCTGGAGAGATATAGAAACGATCTCAGAATCGGGATGATCAGCGGAAACAACTTTATAACTTCAGGCATGAAAAGTTACCCTTATAGCTATTATTTTTCAAAATATAACCATATATGGGGGTGGGCCACATGGAAAAGGACGTGGCAGCTGGTAGACCTTGATATGTCCAGTTGGCCAGAATTCCTCACTTATGGATTTGACCATGTTTTCAGAAGCAAGATGGAAAAGAAATACTGGAAACGATTATTTAACGACATGTATGAAGGAAGAAAGAATCACTGGGATTACAAAATGTTCCTATCGATGCAGATAAATAACATGATGACCATAATTCCATCCAAAAACCTTGTGACAAATATTGGTGTGGGGCACGATGCTACCAATTGTAGGTCCAAAGGGCCATTCCATTGTCTCCCCGTTCAGCCTATGGACTTTCCGCTTAGCCACCCAAGCGGATTTTATAAACTACATTTTGCAGAGGAATTTACAGAAAGAAACATATTTAGTGGAAGCATAAGACTAAAAAAGCGAATTGCCAGAAAAATAAAAGAAATTATTCCTGGAAATATTCCAGGACTAAGCAAGAGGTAGAAGTAAAATCCAGGTGGTTCAAGTTCGCATGAAGATATGGGGCATACGGATACCTGAAGAAGGGTTGGATATTCAGACGAAAAAATATCTGGCGACGCTCCCCACGGTGATCCCTTCCGTTGAGTGGGTCTGGCAGGAGATAGACCGTATTTGGGAAAGCTTTAGCCTGGATAATTCTCGACCCTTATCTGGGCAACCAATTGATGCATTTTACAGCCACCCTGTCTGGTTAATGAACGGTCTTTTTACGCAGTCCGACCCCACATCTCGGGGGCACCGCCAATCCATCGCAAAATACATTCACAACCTTGGCGTGAAATTAGTGGTAGATTATGGGGGTGGTTTGAGCGCTCTGGCTCAAGAAATTGTGCACCACGACCCTCAAACCGAGGTGGTGATTGTCGAGCCGTATCCTTCGGCACTGGCATTGTTCATGCTGAAAAATGAACGTAGGATCAAATTTGTCACAAGTCTTTCGGAAATTTCTCTGCCCGACCTGGTGATCGCCCAGGACGTCTTGGAACACCTCGAAGATCCGGTAAAAAAGGCCTTTGAATTGTGCTCGTTGCTACGCCCCGGTGGAACCGCGATTTTTGCCAACTGCTTCTATCCGGTCATCCAGTGCCATCTGCCCAAGACATTCCATTTGCGGTTCACATTTCCCCATGTGATGCAAGCCATGGGGCTGGCCTTTGTGGAAAGTATCTCTGGAGCCGAACACGCACTCGTCTTTCGAAAGGATGCAACACTGGATCTGGAATCCGCCCGCCGCGCCGAACGCGTCTCAGAGTGGATCGGCCCCCTTCTCAACATCGTAAGACAGGAGTTGGGCCGACTCGCCAAGTGGATATCACCCGGATGAACATTCACCACCTGAATTACTCGGACCTCTCCGGCGGTGCAGCACGCGCGGCCTACCGAATCCATCATGCTTTGCTTAAGCACGGCCTCCGCTCGCGTTTATGCGTGGATCACGCCAACTCGAACGAACCATCGGTGTGCGGTCCGCTTGGCACATGGAGAAAAACTCTGGCGGCTCTCCGCCCGCGTGTAGGCGCCTTGGCCACGGGAATCCTCAGGACAGGTAACCCGGTCTTACATTCGCCCGCCATTCTCCCCTCGCGATGGCCAGACCGAATCAACTCCGGCGACGCCGACGTCGTCCACCTGCACTGGATCTGCGGCGAAATGCTCTCGATCCCGGACCTCGCTCGTATCCGGAAACCCATCGTCTGGACATTGCACGACATGTGGGCCTTCTGCGGGGCGGAGCATTACACAGAGGACTGCCGCTGGCGCGAGGGATACCGGCGTGGCAATCGCCCGCCCCATGAATCCGGTTTCGACCTCAACCGCTGGACCTGGCGGCGAAAGCGCACGCACTGGCGCCGCCCGCTGCACATCGCCACGCCCAGCCGATGGTTGGCTGATTGCGTGCGCGAAAGCGCCCTGATGCATGGTTGGCCGGTGACGGTGGTACCCAACCCCATCGACATCGACCGCTGGCGGCCGCTGGACCAGGCGATGGCGCGGTCACTCTTGGGATTGCCGGCGGACACGCCGCTCGTGCTGTTCGGCTCCATGGACGGTGGGCGTGACCCGCGTAAGGGGTTCGACCTGCTGCTCGACGCCCTGGCGCACCTCCATGAAAAGATGGAAAAGCTGCATTTGGTGGTGTTCGGCCAACCGGCCCCGGACAGGCCTCCGGAACCCGGCTTCCCTGTTCATTACATCGGCCACTTGCATGATGACATCAGCCTGTGCTTGCTCTATAACGCCGCTGATGTCTTGGTGATCCCGTCACGCCAAGACAACCTGCCCAATACCGGTGTGGAATCCTTGGCCTGCGGCACTCCCGTTGTGGCCTTCGACACCTGCGGCCTGCCAGACATCGTCGAACACAAGCGCACGGGTTACCTCGCCCGGGCGTTCGACACCGAAGACTTGGCCGAAGGGATCAGCTGGGTACTCGTCGACCGGGAACGCCACCGGATGTTACGCACGCACGCCAGGGCGGCGGCTGTGAGCCGCTTCAGTGAAAAAGTCATAATACCGCGGTATATAGATTGGTATAAGCAGGCGCAGGAAGAGCAGGGCAGGCATGGCGCGGCGTAGGGCTGCTCGACCCCGGATAGATGCAGGCTTCGAGAAATACCGAAAGGCACATCACCAAAAATGCATGGCAAAATCCCCAGGACAACACATCCTGTCCCAAGGAATTCCCGTGGCTTCTGTTTCTACGCCAGCTGACGAGGCCAGAAAAGAGGGCGGCCTCAACGTCACCGGACGACGCAAAAAAAGCCGCTGGCCTGTCAAACCGCTGATCTCGATCATCACGGTCGTTTATAACGGCGGACGAACAATAGAAAAGACCATAAAAAGTGTTTTAGATCAATCTTACAAAAATATCGAATACATTATTGTTGACGGAAAGTCAACAGACAATACATTAGAGATAATAAAGAAATATGAAAACAGAATTGACTACTGGATAAGCGAAAAAGATGAAGGAATATATGACGCCATGAACAAGGGCGTCAAGAAGGCTTCCGGGGATTGGATATTATTTCTCGGCGCCGATGACATACTTCTCGACTGCCTCGGGCAATTCGCCGAGATAATGGACAATCCGAAAAATCTATATTACGGGAACGTAGAGTTTTCCAGCAGCGGGAAGACGTATGGTGGTAAGTTTAACTTGATAAAACTTATAACAAAAAACATTCCACATCAAGCCATATTTTATCCTTCTTTCGCATTCAAGGAATTTTCTTTTGAAACCAGGTACAAGGTTTTGGCCGACTATGCCCTCAACTTGAGACTTTACGCCAAGAAGGATATAAAGTTTGTCTATGTGCCGGTATGTGTATCCATATTCAATGATTCGGGAATGAGTTCACGCATTGTTGACGAAGCATTTCGTTTGGAAGCAAGCAATATAATAAAGGAATGCTATCCTATTACATATATATTTTACTCTTTCTATAAAAAGATATCCCGTTACCTTAGATTCATGAAACCTTAACGTGATTAATAAATCGAGTACCGCTGTAATTATTCTTAATTATTTTGGAAGCGAAGCCACCTTCGCCTGCGTGAATTCCGTCAAAAGAAGCTTGGAAGCAAACATCTACCTCGTCGACAATTCAGCCGACCTCAAAGAAAAAGAAAAACTCCAGGACAAGTACCGGGAAGATAAAGGCGTCATATTGCTTTCCCCGCCGGAGAACCTCGGATTCGCCGCCGGCGTCAATCTAGGCTTGCGCGAAGCGCTTTCCGATGGTTTTTCCAGGTTCCTGGTCTTGAACAATGATGCCGTACTGCTGGATGGCGCCGGGCCCGTTCTCACCGACGCCTTTGCCCGTCACCCCGGGAGTCTCATCGCGCCGGCCATTGCCTGGGGCGGAGAGGTCTGCCGGGGGAGGTATTACCACAAGTATCTCGGCCTGATCACCGAGAGGCCTTGGTGGCAAGGAAAAGGTTTCCTCTTTTATCTGACCGGTTGCGCCCTTGCCTTCGATCGAGATCTCTTGGAGAAGGTCGGCTACTTTGACGAATCGTTTTTCATGTATGGGGAAGATTTAGAGTATTGTTTTCGTGCGGCCCGGGAAAATGTCCCGATCATCCTCGCCAAGGAGGTGATCGTTGAGCATGCGGGCAGTGCCGCGACAAGGAAGGGATCCTTCTTTTATGAATACAACATGGCCAGGGCTCATTGGCGCCTCTCTTTTTGCCTGTCTGATGGCTTTTGGGACGTTTTTCGGGCCCTGCTGGGTAAGAGCCTCGTCTTGAGCGCCAGGGCTCTTTTCAGGGCCATTAAATATCGGAGCATTTCGCCTCTGGCAGCCTTCGGACTTGCGCCGTTCCCTTTGCCCGTTCGTCCACGCAAGAAATAATAGATGCCTCCGCAAAAACGGTCAAATAGATGGCAACGCATGAGGCGGGCCAATAGTACGTCGCAACGACGGAAAAATCCGCAAAGAATCGGCATTTGGCAACCTGGGGCGACGCCATCAGAAACACGGAGGGCAGCCACATGAAACTCTGGCTGCCGACGTTGCGGACGGGAAGCGGAGCCGACGTCTTCGTCGAGCGCTTGGCCCCAGCACTCATGCGGTTGGGGGTGGATGTCGAAGTGTCGTGGTTCGACCACCTTTTTGAGCAGGCCCCCTTCCTGCTCTCCCGGGTGGCGCCCCCCAAGAACACCGATATTGTGCTCGCAAACTCCTGGAACGCCTTTGCCTTCAAGCGTCCCGGCATCCCCCTGGTCGTCGTGGAACACCACTGTGTCCTCGACCCGGCACTCAGACCCTACAAGAATCTGGCCCAGCACATCTACCACACCGCCCTGATCCGGCGGTTCGAGGCCGCTTCCTTCAGGGCTGCGGACCGGGTGGTGGCTGTCAGCGAATACACCGCCAGCAGCCTGAGGCAAGCCTTCGGCTTAGGGGGGGTCCTGGCTATTCCTCTCTGGCTTCCGACCGAACGCTTCACGCCCCGAGAGGACGTTTCCGCAGACCATTCGGCCCGAACAGAGGAGCGGCCCTTCCGTCTGCTTTTCGTCGGCAATCTCATCCGCCGCAAGGGGGCCGATCTCCTGGCCCCGATCATGGCCGAGCTCGGAGACGACTTCCAGCTTAGGTTCACCGCCGGCCTCCGATCCAGCAACAAGGGCACATGGCCGAAGAACATGGTGCCCCTGGGCAGACTTTCCGAGGCGGAACTACTCCGGGAGTACCGGGGATGCGATGCCCTGCTTTTCCCCACCCGTTTCGAGGGATTCGGCTACGTGGCCCTGGAGGCCATGGCCTGCGGGAAACCCGTGGTCGCCTCTGACAATACCGCTATCCCCGAGTTGGTCGTCGACGGCGCAACCGGCATCCTCTGCCCCACCGGCGACGTCGGCGCCTTTGTCGAGGCCTGCCGCAGACTGGCCGTGGATCGGGACCTGTGCCGGGCCATGGGAGAAAGGGGCCGCGTCCGCGCCGTAAGCGAATTCAGCGAGGAGCGCAACGCCACACGTTACCTCGCCGTGCTCAAAGAGGTCCTAGCGGGTCGGGACGACGGTTGAGTGTTCCTCTATGGAGGCAACACCCATATCTGTATCTGAAATGCTGGCCCGTGGCCTTCCGATCCTTGCCGCCAAGATGCAAGTCGCCATCGAAGATCCTCTGGCCAGACTCCCCGGGCCGTCCTTCGCACCCGAAAACGCCGGCAGCCGAACACAAAGCCACAAAAAACGACCCCCGAACATCCATCGCCCTTGGCCCCCGTCGTGTCATCACATCGAACCCCTGCCACTCGGCACCCGCATGTGGAGCACCTCATGACCCCCTCCTCCTTCCCCGAGCTCTCCTGGCCCCCGGCGGGGGGGTGGGACGTGGACGTCGCAGTGGTCGGCGCCGGGCCGGCCGGGCTGGCGGCCGCCGTCCGCCTCCGGTGGCAGAAGACCCACCCCGCCGTCCCGGTCTCCGTTGCCCTGGTCAATTCCGGGCCCGCAGGGGGCCTCGCCGCCCTGGGCAACAGCATCCTCACCGGCCCCTCGCTGGCCTTTCCCTCCGGCGGCCTGGTGGAACGGCTCACGGCGGACCTCGCCCGCTGGCCCGCCCCGAGGATCGCCGCCCGGGTGACCGCCCTCCACCGGAGACGCGGCACCTGGCGCCTCCGGCTGGAAGACGGCCGCGTCCTCCGCGCCCTCTCGGTGATCCTCGCCACGGGGATGATGGATCTCCGGAACCTCGCCGACTTCTGGGAACGCGGGGTGACCGCCACCTTCGGCAGCCGCAGGCTGGTCTTCGCCCGCCTCGAGGAACACCTCTCCCGGGCGCGGGCCCCGGTGGTGCTGGGGAGCATGGAAGTCTCACGCCTCTGGCCCAGGCTCCGGGCCATGAACCCCCGCACGCGGCTCTTCGTGCCCGCGGCCGGGGAAGATCCGCCCGAAGCCGGCGGGCTCCCGCTCCACGCGGGGCGCCTGGCCGGGCTCGAGGGCGGCGGCCGCGTCTCGGGCCTCTGCTACCGCGATGCCGAGGGACGGGTCCAGGTCCTCGAGACCGACCTCGTCGTGGTGGAATTCAACAGCCTGGAATGCCGGAGGGCGGACCGGCTCCCCGGGCAGCCTGCCGGGCCCGCCGGCTTCGTCCGCGCCGACTCGAGGGGCCGCACGCGGCGGCCGGGTCTCTTCGCCGCCGGCGACTGCACCGGCCCGCCCTTCTCGGCGGCGGTGGCCCTGGGCCAGGGGATCGAGGCGGCCTTCTCGGCCTACCGCTACGTGTGCCGCGCGAAGTACGGGGCCGAGCCCCCCCTCTTCGCCTACTTCGGCGACCCGGACCTCCCCGCGGGGCCGGACGACCCCTTCCGCCCGCGGCCGGAACTGGTGCCGCTCCCGCTCCTCCGGCAGTGCCCGGAACCGGGCGCGGCCGCCGCCTGGGCCCTCATGGACGGACGGCGCACCCTCTCGCAGATCGGGGAAGAAGCGGGCCTGGCCTGGCCGGAGGTGGAAGACCTCGCCGCCCGGCTCATCCGGCTCCGGGCCGTGACGTACCTCCCCTTCACGGGAAGAACCTGACCGGCGCCCCGGAGAGGCCGCGGCTTACCGGCGGGCGGCCAGGGCCGCCCCGAGCGCCTCGTAGTCCGGCCGCCGGCCGACCAGCGGCCCGTCCTCCAGGATGGGAAAGTGCGCCTCGAAGGTGGGCCGGTCGTTGCGGTAGAGGACACCGAGGGGGATCCGGTCGCCCCACTGCCGGGCCAGGCGCATGGCCGCCTCGGCGTCCGCCGGGTCGTGATCGTCCGGAACGGGGTAGACCCGCTCCCGGTACCACTCGTAGGTGTTGACGGGGTTGAACGAGACGCAGGGCTGGAGGATGTCCACCAGGGCGAAGCCGGGATGGGAGACGGCCGCCTGGATGAGCCCGGCCAGGTGGTCCACGTCCCCCGCGTAGCCCCGGGCCACGAAGCCCGCCCCCAGGGCCACCGCCACGGCCAGCGGGTTGAACGGCGCCGAGGCGGTCCCGAAGGGCTGCGCCTTGGTGACCACGCCCTCGTCGGTGGTGGGGCTGGCCTGCCCCTTGGTGAGCCCGTAGACCCGGTTGTCGTGCACCAGGAGGGTGATGTCCACGTTCCGGCGGACGGCCGCGAGAAAGTGGTTCCCCCCCTCGCCGTAGGTGCAGCCGTCACCGCTCTCGGCGATGACCACGAGATCCCGGTTGGCGAGCTTGGCCCCGGTGGCCACGGGGAGGTGCCGCCCGTGGAGGCCGTTGAAGACGTTGGCGTTCAGGTAGTGCGGGGTCTTGGCGGCCTGCCCGATCCCCGAGACGAAAAGCACCTGGTGGGGGGCGATCCCCGCCCCGGCGAGCGCCGCCTTCACCGCGTTGAGGATCCCGAAGTTGCCGCAGCCGGGGCACCAGGCCGTCTCGTATTTCCCGTAGTCCTCGACGCTTACCATGCCGCTCCCCCCTCAGGCCCCCAGGGCCCGCAGGATGTAGCCGGGCGTCACGGGCCGCCCGTCGTAACGCCGGACGCTCCGGGACACCCGGACCCCCGCCTCGCACCGGAGCAGGCGCTCGAACTGGCCGGTGGCGTTGCCTTCCACGCAGATAACCTCCCGCGCCCGGCGGCACCGGTCCGAGAACTGTTCCGGGACCAGGGGCCACACCTGGCGAAACCGCAGCACCGCGGCGGGCCGCCCCCCGGCGGTGAGGGCCTCGGCCGCCTCCACCGCGGCGCCCCCGGTGGAACCCCAGGCCACCAGCAGGAGATCCGGATCCTCCGGCCCCTGGTACTCGGGGGGCACCGTCTCGGCCCGAAGGAGCCCGGCCTTCCGGAGCCGCTTGTCCACCATCCGCACCCGGACGCCGAGATCCTCGGTGATGTGACCGTCCGGGGTGTGCTCGTCGCTGTCCGCCACCACGAGGGCCGGCGTGAGCCCGGGCAGCAGCCGGGGCGAGACCCCGTTCTCGGTCACCTCGTACCGCCGGTACGACCCGCCGGGCGGCATGACCCCGGCCCCCGGCTCCACCGGCCGGAGGGCGGCGAGGTCGAAGGGCGCCACCGCCCGGTCGGAGTCGGCCAGGAACTGGTCGGTGAGGACGAAGACCGGCCCCTGGGCCAGTTCCGCCAGGTGGAAGGCCTTGTGGGTGAGCTCGAAACACTCCTCCACCGTCCCGGGGGCGAGGATCGCCCTCGGGAACTCCCCGTGCCCGGCGTGCAGCACCAGGTCCAGGTCGCCCTGCTCCGTGCGGGTCGGAAGGCCCGTGGCCGGTCCCGGCCGCTGGGCCACCACCACCACGAGGGGCGTCTCGGTCATGGCGGCGAGGCTGACCCCTTCCTCCATGAGGGCGAAGCCGCCACCGGACGTGGTCACCATGGCCGGTGCACCGGCGAAGGAGGCGCCGATGGCCATGTTGACCGCGGCGATCTCGTCCTCGGCCTGTTCCACCATCACCCCGAGGTCCCGGGCATGGGCGGCCACCGTGAGCGCCACCGAGGTGGAGGGGGTCATGGGGTAGAAGGCGAGGAACCGGAGGCCGGCGGAGAGGGCCCCGTAGGCGATGGCCTCGTTGCCGTTCAGCATGAGGCGATCCGGGGCGGGCTCGGGCGGAGCGAGCCGGACGGCCCCCGCCGCCCCCCGCTCCACCGCCCAGGCGTGGGCGGCGGCCAGGGCCCGCCGGTTGGCCTCCGCGGCCTCCGGGTGTTTCGCGCCGAAGAGATCCGAGACCGCCCCCGCCACCACCTCGAGATCGAGCCCGAGCACCGCCGCGGCCACCCCGAGGGCCGCCACGTTGGCGGCCTGGGCCGGGGCGAGCTCCGCGAAAGGCACCTCGAGCCCCGGCTCCACCTGCACCCCGGCGGCGGCATCCGCCACCACCAGGCCGCCGGGCCGGAGTTCCGGCCGGTGCAGGGCCACGGTGGCCCCGTCCAGGGCGACCAGAAGGTCCACGCCCTCCGCGGGCGCCCGGACCGGCGCCACCCCCGCCCGGACCCCGAAGGTGTTGTGCCCGCCCCGGATCCGGGACTGGTAGTCCTGCGTGACCAGGATGTGGTAGCCGGAGCGGACCAGGGACTTGGCGAGCAGCCGCCCCACGGTGACGAGGCCCTGGCCCGCCTCTCCGCCGACGAGGACGTTCACCTCGGGGCGTTCGGCCCCGCCAGCGGTTTCAGGCGCCATCGAGCCCCCTGTGCTCCTTCTCCATGAAGTAGCCCTCCGGGTCCTCGTAGTAGTACTGGAGGTCGGTGAGGATCAGGTGGTGGCGGCGCTCCGCCCGGGCCATCTCCTCGAGGAACCGCCGCTCGAAGGGATCCTTGGCCTTCTCGAGGAGCCCTTCGTAGAAGGCCGCACTGGCCGCCTCCATCTCGATGCCCACCCCCAGGGCCGCCACCTTGTCCATGCCGCGCCTGAGGGCCTCGGCATGCCGCTCGGCCACATGCCGGACGGCCGCGGCGGCATCCGCGGACGGGCCCTCGAGGAGGCAGGCCTCGCTCCAGCCCTCCCCGGTCTCGAACCGGCGGCGCAGGGCCTCGACATGGGCGGCATGGTCCTCCTCCTCCGCGAGCAGCATCCGGAAGACCTCCTTCCCCACGGGATCTGGGCAGGCGGCCTCGGCCTCCTCGTAGAACCGCCGCTCCCTCTTTTCCAGCTCCAGCACGGCGCACAACATGTCGATGGCGTCTCTGGCCATGGTGAACCCCCTTTCGTTCTGACCTCGCGGGCTACAGCAGGGCCCGGGCCGCCGCGAGCACGGCCTCGTAGTCCGGTTCCTCCCCCACCTCCTCCACCAACTGGACGTGGCGGATCGTGCCCCCGGCATCCACCACGAAGACGGCCCGGGCGAGCAGGCGGACCTCCTTGATGAGGACCCCGTAGGCCAGCCCGAAGGCGGCCTCCCGGTGATCCGAGAGGGTGACGACACGGTCCACCCCGGCGGCCCCGCACCATCGCTTCTGGGCGAAGGGGAGGTCCATGCTCACCGTGAGGACCACCACGCCTTCGCCCAGCCCCCCGGCCTCGGCGTTGAACCGCCGGGTCTCCATGGCGCAGACCGGGGTGTCGAGGGAGGGCACGGAGGCCAAGACGCGCACCCGGCCCGCGAATTTGGACAGGCGCACCTCTTTGAGGTCGTTGTCCACCAGGACGGCGTCCGGGGCGGTGTCCCCCGGCCGCAGCTCCGGCCCCAGCAGGGTGACGGGATTCCCCAAGAGGGTGACGAGACCGGTCCGTTCTTCCATGGGCGTTCTCCTTCGTCGTCGGCCGGCGCCGGGCCGGCCGCGTTCAGTAGGCCACGTAGACGTCGGCCTGCGCGAAGAGGGCGGCCATCTCCGAAAGGCTCACGGGTTTCACCCCCGGGTCGATCTCGTCCTCGCCGATCTTGTAGAGGAGCATCATGGTCCGGTTGGCCACGAGCCGGACCCCCCGGCGGGCGAGCTCGTGGAAGTAGGCCCCGTAGTCCCGGGGCACGTCCCCGGGGGCGAGGCCGAACTGGGCGGCCAGGGTGCGCCGCTCCCGCTCCGGGAGCCGCGCCTTGTCGAGGGGTGTCCGGTCGCCGCCGAAGAGGCCGCCCCGGCGGACGAGGGTCACCCCGCTCGCGTCGAAGAGCACGACCACCCGGTATCCCTTGGCCAGCGCCGCCATGACCACGTTGGGGACGGCGCAGACCTGGGCGTCGTCGAGCTTCATGGCGGTCTTGGCATGGACCAGGAAGAGCCGTTCCCCGGCCCGGGCCCGGGGAGACGGAAGAAAGAGGACCGAGACGAGGAAGAGCACCAACAGGGCGGGGCGGACGTGCTTCACGGCGGGCACCTCTCTCCGGGGCGGGAACGAGCCCGCCCGGCGCCTCCCCCACGGCGACCGGGCGGCGCCGGCTTCGGCGACGACCTGTCTTCTTTGTAGGCATTCCAAGGACCGGCGTCAACCGGAGGCCTCCGAGCGGGCTCCCCGCGGGCCGCCTAGGCGCCTCCCGGTTCCAGGGCGGCGGCGAGCGCGTCGAAGTCCAGCTCGCCGGCGAGGAGTTCCTCCATCCGCTGGACCTTCTCCGCCTGGTGCCAGCGGCCCTTGCCGAAGAAGGACTCGATGATCTCCACGGCGGTGAGGGTGTCGTGCGGGGTGAGGAGGATGGGAATGCCCGCCTGCTCGGCCTTGCCGAGGATGGGAGCCGGGGGGTGGAGGTTCCCGGTGAGCACCAGGCACCGGGTGGAGGTCTCGATGGCGGCGAGCTGGATGTCGGGCCGGTCGCCCCCGGTGATGACCGCCTTGTTCGGCCGGCGGCGGAAGTAGGCCAGGGCGCTCTCCGCGCTCATGGCCCCCACCATGAGGTGCTCCACCAGGGCGTCCATGTGGTCCCGGGCGCAGAGGACCCGCCCGCCGAGCCCCTCGAGGATCTCGCCCACGCTCACCGCCTGGAGCAGGCGGTCCCGGGGCAGGACGGCGAAGAGCCGGATGCCCCGCTCCGCGAGGAAGGGCCGCATCCGCTCCGCCACCAGGGGCCGCCGGTGGCCGGGCACCCGGTTCACCACGGCCCCGGCCAGGGACGGGCCGAACCGGACCCGGGCGGTCACGAGGTCGTCCACCACCTGGAGCTCCGAGAGGTAGGGCACCACGGCGAGCACCCGGGCCTCGAGGAGCTCGGCCACCTGGACCGGGGAGAGATCCGCCACCCACCCCTCCCGGAGGCTGCCGCCCCCTTCCGCCACCACCAGGTCCCGTCCCCGGGCCACCCGTTCGCCGGCGGCCCGGACCCGGCCCGCCCCGTCCAGGACCTCGCCGGCCAGGATCCGCTCCACGCGGCGGCCGTCGAGCAGCACCGGGGAAAGGTCCTCCAGGGCGTCGGGGAGGTCGAAGAGACCGCGGAAGAACACCGCGTCCTCGTCCACGTCCACGGGGCCGGCCGGGGCCGCCTCCGTCCCCACGGGCTTGAAGTACCCCACGGCGCGGCCGTCGACCCGGAACCGGCGGATCAGCCCGGCGCAGAGGAGGCTCTTCCCGGCGTCGTTCTGGGTGGACACCACGTACAGCTTCCGGCTCATCGATTCCTCCCTTTCTCGCCCGAGATCACGAGGCGCATGTCGATCCCCGCCACCCCGCGGCCCTCCTCGAACACCACCAGGGGGTTGATGTCCATCTCCACGATCTCCTCGAAGTCGGTCACCAGCTGGGAGACCCGGAGCAGGGCCTCCACCAAGGCCCCCATGTCCCTCGGGGGCTCGCCCCGCACCCCGTGGAGCAGGGCCGCCGACCGGATCTCGCCCACCATGGCCTCGGCCTCCTCCCGGGAGAACGGGGCGAGGCGGAAGACCACGTCCCGGAGGACCTCCACGTAGATCCCCCCGAGGCCGAACATGACCAGGGGGCCGAACTGCGGGTCGCGGTTCATGCCCACGATCACCTCGCGCCCGCCGCGGACCTCCTTCTGGACGAGGCAGCCCCAGATCTCCGCCCGGGGGAAACGACGCATGGTGCGAAGGGTGAGGAGGTCGAAGGTGTCGCGCACGTCGCCGGCGTCGGCCACTCCGAGCCGCACCCCGCCCACGTCGCTCTTGTGGAGGATGTCCGGGGAGGCGATCTTCATCACCACCGGGTAGCCGACCGACTCGGCGAAGGCCACGGCCTCGTCGGCCGTGGCACACAGCCGCGAGGGCGGCACCGGGATCCCGCAGGCCTCCATCACCGCCCGGGCCTCGGCCTCCCCTATCTCGAGCCGGCCCGCCGCCCGGGCCCGGTCCAGCACGGCGGCCACCGCCGCCGGGTCGATGTCGAAGCGCTGGATCCGCGGCTCCGGCGCCGCCCGCCGACGGGCCTGGTCCGCCATGGCCCGGAGGACCCGCACCGCCCGCTCGGGCACCGGGTAGTTCGGGACCCCGCGCCGGGCGAGCAGTTCCACCCCCTCCCGCACGTGGGCCTCCCCCATGAAGCAGGCGAGGACGGTCTTCCCGGACCGCTCGGCGACGTCCGCCACCGCCTCGGCCGTCTCCGCGGCCCGGGTCATCACCTGGGGAGAGAGGATCACCAGGAGGGCCCCCACCCCGGGATCGGCGGCCACGATCTCGAGGGCCCGCCGGTAGCGTTCCGCCGTGGCGTCGCCGAGGACGTCCACGGGGTTCAGGACGCTGGCGGCGGGGGGCAGCGCCGCCGAAAGCGCCTCCATGGTGGCGGGCGCGAGGGCCGCCAGGGCGAGCCCCGCCCGCTCGGCGGCGTCCGTGGCCATGATCCCCGGCCCGCCGGCGTTGGTCACCACCGCCACGCCCCCGGTCCCGGGGAGCGGCTGCCGGGAAAAGGCCACGGCCACGTCGAAGAGATCCTCCACCGAGGCGGCGCGCACGATCCCCGCCTGCCGGAAGGCCGCCTCGTAGGCCCGCTCGCTGCCGGCCAGGGTCCCGGTGTGGGAGCTGACGGCCCGGGAGCCGGCGGCGGTGGTCCCGGACTTCACCGCGACGAAGGGCTTTTCCCGGGTGAGCCGACGCGCCGCCTCCACGAAGCGGCGCCCGTCGCCGATCCCCTCCAGATAGGCCATGACCACCCGGGTGGCCCCGTCCCGCGCCCAGGCCTCGATGAAGTCCACCTCGTCGAGATCCGCCTTGTTCCCCAGGCTCACGAAGCGCGAAAAGCCCACCCCGCGCCCCAGGGACATGTCGAGCACCGCGGTGCAGAGGGCCCCGGACTGGGACATGAAGGCGATGTGCCCCTTCCGCGGCATCCCCGCGGCGAAGGAGGCGTTGTACGGGGCGAGGGTATCGATGACCCCGAGGCAGTTCGGCCCCACCACCACCATGCCGTAGGCCCGGGCGATCTCCCGCATCCGGTGCTCGGCCTCGAGCCCCTCGTGGCCCGTCTCCCGGAAACCGGCCGAGATCACCACCGCCGCCCCCACGCCCTTCTTCCCGCAGGCCTCCAGGATCCCGAGCACCGTGACCGCCGGGGTGGTGACCACGGCGAGGTCCACCGGGCCGGGGACCGACCCGATGTCGGCGAAGACCCGGCGGCCGAGGATCTCCCCCGCCTTGGGGTTGACCGGATAGACCTCGCCCGGGAACCCGCTCTCCAGGATGTTCCGGACGACGGCGTGGCCCAGCTTGGCCGGGTCCCGCGAGGCCCCGATCACCGCGATGGCCCGAGGCGCCATGAGGGGTTCGAGATTCCGCCGCGCCTCAGGGGACATCCGGCCGCCCCTCCGTCACCACCTCGAGCCCGGCGGCGGCCAGGGCCGCGTGGACGGCCCTGAGGTTCAAGGTGCGGACCCGGACGTAGACGCGCCCCCGCCCGGCCTCCGGCCCCGGGCGGACGAGCCGCGTGAAGGAGACCCCTTCCCGCTCGAGGACGTGCACGATGCGGGTGAGGAGGTCCGCCTCCCCCGTGTCGCGGACGGCCACCAGGGCCCCGCCCTTCTCGCCCAGGCCGAAGAGCCGCCCGTAGGCCCGGATGAGGTCCCGGATGGAGAGGATCCCCACCAGCCGCCCCCCGATCTCCACCACCGGGAGGGCACCCACGCGGAGCCGGTCGAGCAGGACCAGGGCGTCGTCCAGGGTGGAGAGGGGGGAAAGAACGGCGGGATCGGGGCTCATGACCCGCCGGACCGGGGTGCGTTCCACCTCGGCCAGGGCCGCCCGCCGCCGGTCTTCGGGAAGCACCGTGGAGGGATAGGCCGAGCGCAGGTCCCGGTCGGTGACCACGCCCACCAGCCGCCCCCCGGCCTCCACCACCGGGAGGTGGCGGAAGTCCCGGGAGGCGAGGATGGACCTGGCCTCGGCGATGGAGAGATCGGGCCCCACCGCCACGGGGTCACGGGTCATGTGGTCCGCCACGTACATGGACATCCGCCACCTCCTCCGCCCGGGCCTCAGCCGGCCTCCAGAGCCAGTCCCGCCAGAAACGCCTCCGCCCCGGCGGCGAGGGCCTCGAGGTGATAGCCTCCCTCGAGGAGGCACAGGACCCGGCCGCCGGCCCACCGCGCCGCCCAGGCCGCCACGTGGAGCCCCAGGGTTCCGAAGAGGCCGGTGTCGTAGGCGAGCCCCGACATGTCGTCCGCCGCGTGGCCGTCGAAACCCGCCGCCACCAGGAAGGCGTCGGGGCGGAAGGCCGCCACCGCCGGCCCCACCTGCGACTCGAGGGCCCGGGCCACATCGGCCGCCCCGGCCCCGGGGGGGAGCGGTACGTTCAGGGTGGCCCCCCGGCCCGGCCCGGTGCCCCGGTCCTCCGCGTAGCCCGTCCCGGGGAAGCTGTAGGTGGGATGCTCGTGGATGCTGGAGTAGAACACGTCCGGCTCCTCGTCGAAGGCCTCCTGGATGCCGTTTCCGTGGTGGGCGTCGAAGTCGAAGATAAAGATCCGGCGCCCGTGGTGCCGCCGCCAGTAGGCCGCAGCCACCGCCGCGTTGTTCAGGAAGCAGAAGCCGAGGGGCATGGCCCGTTCCGCATGGTGTCCGGGGGGGCGGACCGCGCAGAAGACCAGGGGAGAGACGTTCCCCTCGATGAGGTCCACCCCGGTGAGACCCGCTCCGGCCGCCACCAGAGCCGCCTCGTAGGAATCATAGCACAACCGGTTGTCCGTGTGGTCGAGGTACGAGGCCCCGGACAGACACGCCTCCTCGAACCGGAGGAGGTATCCCTCGTCGTGGACGGCCAGGAGGTCCTCCACCCCGGCGCGCCGCGGTCGCACCCGGCGCAGGACGCCGGAGAGCGGCCCCGCCGCCAGGCGGTCGAGGATCGCCGCGACCCGGGCCGGGGCCTCCGGGTGGTCCGGCCCGGTGTCGTGGGCGAGGCACCGGGCATCGTTCACCACGGCGAGGGGCCGGAAACGGGGCGGGCCTCCGGTCACGCCTCCGCCTCCCCGCGGAGGTCGAGTTCCAGGCGGACGAGGTCCGGGTCGCCCGTGGGGACGCGCCGGAAACCGAACCCCGAAGCCAGTGAGATCATGGCGCGGTTTCCGGGGAGCACCTCCACCCGGACCCGGGCCAGGCCCTGGTCCCGGGCGATGTCGAGACACCTGGCGGTGAGGTGCCGGCCGACCCCCTGCCGCTGCCACGGGTCCCCCACCACCACGGCATACTCCGCGGTCTCCCCGTCGGGGAGCACCACGAGGCGGCCCACGCCGATGAGCCGCTCCCGCCCCCCGTCCCGCACGGCGGCCACCAGGGCGATCTCGCGGTCGTAGTCCACGTGGCAGTAGCGGATCATCTCCTCGTGGGTGATCTCGGCCAGCGGCTGGAAGAACCGCATGAGCACGGTCCTCGGGGAGAAGGTCTGGAAGAGTTCCTGCATCAGGGGCTCGTCCTCGGGCCGAATGGGCCGCACGGTATAGGGCCGCCCGCCCGCGAGGCGTCCCGTTCCGGTGAGGTGGCAGGGATAGGGGCAGACCGAAAGGTGCGGCGGGCAGCCCCCGGGCCGGCCCCGTGGAGGGGACTCGGCCTCCAGCACCATCCGGACGTCCAGGCAGACCCCCTCCCGCTCCCGGAGGTAGAAGGGGTTCACCTCCACCTCGCGGATGCAGGCAAAGTCCGTCACGAGATGCGAAAACCGCAGGAGCACCACCTCGAGGAAGGCGAGGTCCAGGGCCGGGTGGCGGCATCCCTCCAGGAAGCGCCAGGTCCGCGTCTGCTCGAGGAGGCGCCGGGCCAGGGTCTGGTTGAGGGGCGGCAGCCCCACGGCGCAGTCGCGGACCGCGGGCAGCGCGTCGGCCCCGGCGCCGAAGACGATGACGGTCCCGAAGGTGGGATCCTTCCGGGCCCCGAAGGCCAGGGCCTGCCCCGGCGGGCGGGTCATGGACTGGACGGCCACCCCCAGGAAGGGCGCCCCGGGGGCCGCCTGGGCCAGCGCCCCGCGGATCTCCTCGAAGACCCGTTCCACCTCCCCTTCCCGGACGTGGAGCCGCCGCCCTCCCACCTCCACCTTCCGGACCACCTCGGGCGAGATCACCTTCATGGCCACGGGGAAGCCGAGCCGCCGGGCCGCGGCCAGGGCCTCGTCCGGGGTGCGGGCGAGGAGGGTCCGGCGGCAGGGGATCCCGTAGGCCGAAAGGACCCGCTTGCCCTCGATCTCGGTGAGCACCGTCCGCCCCTCTCTCCGGGCCGCCTCGAAGACGGCGGCGGCGGCCTCCTGGTCCGGCCGGAAGTCCTCGAGGAGGTTCGCCGGGGTCTCGTAGAGGAGCCGGATGTTCTCCCGGTACCGGACCAGGTACCGGAAGGTCCGGACCGCCGGCTCCGGTGCCTCGAAGGCGGGGACCCCGGCCCGGGCCAGCACGCGGCGCCCCTCGGCCGCCGCCTCGCCGCCCATCCAGCACGCGAGCAGGACCTTTCGCCCGCGCCGGCCGACCACCTCGGCCACGGCCCCGGCCGCGGCCACGGGGTCGGCCGCGGGATGGGGGGCCAGGACCACCAGCACCCCGTCGCAGCCGGGGTCGGCGAGACAGGCCGCCACCGCCGCCGCGTACCGCTCCGCCGGGGCGTCGGAGAGGAGGTCCACCGGGTTCCCGGCCCGCCAGTGGAGGGGCATCACCCGGCGGATCCCGTCCAGGGTCTCCGGCGCCAGCTCCGCCAGCGTCCCGTCGCCGGGGGCCAGGGCGTCGGTGGCGAGCACCGCGCCGCCGCCGCCGTTGGTCACGATGGCGAGCCGCCCGCCCGGGGGCGGGGCCTGCTTGGCCAGGGCCTCGGCGACGTGGAAGAGGTCCAGGACCTCGTCCACCCGGATCATGCCGCACCGGCGGAAGACGGCGTCGTAGACCCGATCCTCCCCGGCCAGGGTGCCGGCGTGGGTGAAGGCCATCCGGGCGGCGGCCTCCGTCCGCCCGCCCTTGACCACGATGAGGGGCTTCGTCCGGGCGAAGGAGCGGGCGGCCCGGATGAACCGGCGGCCGTCGGTGACGGACTCGAGGTAGAGGGCGATGCAGCGGGTCTCGGCGTCCACCCCGAGAAAGTCCACGAGGTCCGCGAAGTCCACGTCCATCTGGGCACCGAGGCTCACGAAGGTGCTGAAGCCCACGTGGCGGGCGGCGGCGTGGTCGAGGAGGGCGGCGGCCAGGGTGCTGCTCTGGGAGATGACGGCGAGGTGACCGGGGACGGCCCGGGGCGCGGCCGGGCTCACGTGGAGCCCCAGGCGCGGGCGGATGAACCCCAGGGAGTTGGGCCCCATGCACCGCATGCCGTGCCGGGCGCACCGCCGGCGGATATCGGCGCAGAGGGCCTCCGGGTCCGGGACCCGGTCCCGGACGTCCGGGGCGAGGACCAGGACGCCCCCCACCCCGGCGGCCCCGCAGGCCTCGATGTCCCCCGAAAGCGACGGAGGCGGCCCGGCGAGCACGGCAAGGTCCACGGGCCCCGGGATCTCGCGGAGATCCGCGGCCGCCGGGACCCCCCCCACCTCGCCCCCGCCCGGCCGCACGGGATAGACGGCCCCCTTGAACCCGGAGGCCGCGAGATTCTCCACCACGCGCCGGCCCGGGTCGGCCGCACCCTCCCCGATGCCGAGGACCGCCACGGCCGAGGGCTCGAAGAGGGATCTCATGGCGCGAAGGCCCATGGCACCGCTCCCGTCCGGGCGGCCCGGCACGGGCCGCCCTGTCGATTATGCGCGCCGGCCGGGCGCCCCGCAAGGGCGGAGGGCCGGCGGGCCGCCCGGGCCCCGCAGGAGGGCGGCCCGGCGCCGATCCGGGTAAGATGTCTCGGCCAGCCGGCGCGGCGCCATCGCCCGCCCGGCCAAGGAACGCCCCGACCATGTGCGCCCGCTTCACCCTCACCACGCCCCCGCCCCTCCTGGCCCGCCATTTCGGGCTCCGGGAGACGCCGGAGCTCTCGCCGCGCTACAACGTCGCGCCGTCTCAGCCGGTCCCGGTGGTGTGCCCGGGGCCGCGCCTGGTGACCCTCGGGTGGGGCCTCCGGCCGGCATGGGCCCGCGGCGGCCGGCGCCTCATCAACGCCCGGGCCGAAGGCCTGGACCGGCGGCCGGCCTTCCGGGCGGCCTTCCGGCACCGGCGGTGCCTCGTGCCCGCCGACGGCTTCTTCGAGTGGTCGGGCGAGGGGGCGCAGCGGCGGCCCTTCCTCGCCCGGCGCCCGGACGGCGGCCCCTTCGCCGTGGCCGGGCTCTGGGAGCCCGGGAAGGCGGGGGAGGGCCCGGCCTGCGTCCTGGTGACCACCGCCGCCCGGGGCGTCCTGGCCGGCATCCATCACCGCATGCCGGTGGTGATCCGCCCGGAGGACTACGCCGCCTGGCTCGACCCCGCCGCGCCGCCGGAACGGCTCTCGACCCTCCTGGCCTCTCCCCTGGATACGGGCTGGGAGATCCGGCCCGCCCCGCGCCTCGTCAACGACCCCTCCAACGACGTCCCGGCCTGCATCGAGCCGGCGGACCCGGCATGAACCCGCGCGGCCCTAGGTGGCCCGCCGCTCCCGGTCCACGGCCTCGAGCAGCGCCCGGACGCCGGGATCGTCCCGGAGCGCCTCGAGGTCCACGGGGAGCTTGCGCCGCCAGTTGGGTGCCCGGTCGGGGGTGCCGGGCAGGTTCGCCTGGTCCTCCTGGCCCGCCAGGTCTTCCAACTGCACCATGAAGACCCGGGCCGCGGACCGGGCGAGGTACCGGTGAACGGCCACGGCCAGCCAGGGAGGGACCTCCTCCGTCGCCGCGGCGCCATCCGGGGCCAGGCCCTCCCGCCGCAAGGCCTCCAGCAGCCGGTGCCGGTCCGCGGACCGGGCCGCGGCCTGGGCGGCGTGCAGGCCCGGGTCCGGGAAGAGCCCGAGCCGCTCCCGGAGCGCGATGTCGCGGCCCGTCCACCAGCCCCGGAGGGTGGGGAGATCGTGGGTGGAGACCACGGCCAGGGCGCCGGCCGGGTAGGCCCCGGGGGCCTTGAAGGCGCCGTCCCCTTCACGTTCGAAATAGAGCACCCGGTAGGAGAGGACCCCGGCGGGTCCCAGCGCCGCCCGGACCTCGTCCGGGACGGTCCCGAGGTCTTCCCCCACCACCACGCAGCCGTGGCGGCGGCTCTCGAGGGCCAGGACCCCCAGCAGCTCGCGGAAGGGATAGCGGACGTAGGCCCCCTCGGCGGGGGCAAGCCCCTCCGGCACCCAGAAGAGGCGCATGAGCCCCATGACGTGGTCCACCCGGAGGACACCCCCCCGCCGGAGGTTCGCCCCGGTCACCCGGGCGAAGGGGCCGTGGCCGGCCTCCCGGAGGGCCGCCGGGTCGAAGGGGACCACCCCCCAGCCCTGTCCCCCGGGGTTGAAGTCGTCCGGCGGGGCGCCCACCCCCACCCCCGGGACGCAGCATGACCCGTCCCCCCAGGCCTCGGCCCCGCCGCCGTCCACGCCCACGGGGAGATCGAGGTAGAGGCCGAGCCGGAGGCCCGCCGCCCGGGCCCGGCGGCGCACGGCGGCAAGCTGCCGCTCCGCCAGCCACTGGAGGTAGAGGTGGAAGGCCACCCGGTCGGGGTGCCGCTCGAGGAACGCCTGCGCCCCCTCGGCATCCGGCGAACGGAAGCCCGGCGGCCAGGCCCGCCAGGAGGCGGCGGACAGATGGGCGGCCAGGGCCTCGAAGAGCCCGGCCTTGAGCAGTTCGTCGCCCCCGGCCGCGCAGAAGGCGAAGAACTCGCGGCCCCGGGCGCTCGGCGGATCGAGGTGCCGGCGGCGAAAGTGCGCCCACAGGCGTTCGAGCACCCGGAACTTCGCCCGGGCCACCCCGGCGTAGTCCACGAACTCGGCCCGGCGCAGGGCGTCGATCTCCCCCCGGAAGGCGGGGGAAGAGACCAGCCCGCGGGCCTCGGCGCACTCGGCGAGCTCCTCCACGGCCTCCACGTCGATGTAGAGCGGGTTCAGGAGCCCCCGGTGGGAGGGACTGTAGGGGCTGGCGCGCTCGGGTTCGGCCGGGAAGAGGAGCCCCAGGGGGTTGAGCCCCACGAGGTCGGCCCCGGCCCCGGCGGCCCACTCCACCACGGCGGCGAGGTCCGTGAAGTCGCCGATCCCCCAGTTCCGCCGGCTCCGGAGGCCGTAGAGCTGGACCGCGAGGCCCCAGACCCGGTCGCCGCCCACCACCGCTTCCGGCCCGAGGCAGGCCCCGGGGGTGACCACCAGGCAGAGCGGGGCCGGCCGCGGGGCCAGGGCCCCGAGCGGCCGGAGTTCCAGCCGGTGCCGGCCCGGCCCGGCCAGCGCGGGGAGCCGGAACCGGCACCGGGCCCAGGTCCGCCCGTCCGTCTCCACCCGCTCCACCACCTCCAGGTCCAGGGGGTGGATCCGGCCGCCGCGCACCCGGCCGCCCTCCTCGACGAGCACCCACTCGTAGGCGGTGCCGAGGGCCGACTCGGGGAGCCGGAGTTCCAGGCGGGGCCGCTCGCCCGCCCGGACCACGGCCACGGGGTCGAGGCCCCGGCGGAAGGGACGGGCGGCACGATCGGCGGCCGCCCGGCGCAGGGCGGCCTCGTCCGAGGTGTCGATCCCCATGGCGGCGAGGATCCCGAGCCGGGTCCGGTCCGGCGTCTCGTGCCACCGCCCCCAGATGTCGTGGTAGCCGGGCTCGATGCCGCAGAGGTCGGAGAGGTCCCGGAGGAGATTCGGATCCACGGCGGCCGTTACGCGCCCGGCCGGAAGAAGAGCGCACCGAGCGGCGGCAGCGTGAGGACCACGGACCAGGGATGGCCGTGGGAGGGGACGGGCTCGGCCTCGACGCCGCCCATGTTCCCCTGGCCGCTGCCCCCGTAGCACTCGGCGTCGCTGTTGAGGACCTCGCGCCAGGGGCCCGGCGCGGGGACCCCCAGCCGGTAGCCGTGCCGGGGGACCGGCGTGAAGTTGCAGACCGCCAGCACCACCTCCTCCGGCCGCCGGCCCCGCCGGAGGAAGGCCAAGACGCTCTGCTGGCTGTCGCTGCAGTCGATCCAGGAAAAGCCCGAGGGCTCGAAGTCCACCTCGTGGAGGGCGGGCACCCGGCGCAGCAGGTGGTTCAGGTCCCGGACCCAGCTCTGGAGCCCCTGGTGGAGGGGGTAGTCGAGGAGATGCCAGTCGAGGCTGGCATCGTGGTTCCACTCGTTCCACTGGCCGATCTCGCACCCCATGAAGAGGAGCTTCTTGCCGGGATGGGCGTACATGTAGCCGTAGAGGAGGCGGAGGTTGGCGAAGCGCTGCCAGAGGTCGCCCGGCATCTTCGCCAGCATGGCGCCCTTGCCGTGGACCACCTCGTCGTGGGAAAAGGGCAGGATGAAGTTCTCGTGGAAGGCGTAGAGGAGGCTGAAGGTCAGGTTGTTGTGGTGGTATTTGCGGTGCACCGGGTCCTTGGACATGTAGAGCAGGGTGTCGTGCATCCACCCCATGTTCCACTTGTAGCCGAAGCCGAGCCCCCCGAGGTAGGTGGGCCGCGAGACCATGGGCCAGGCGGTGGACTCCTCCGCCACGGTGAAGGCGCCGGGCTGCTCCCGGTAGACCATCTCGTTGAAGCGCCGGATGAAGGCCACCGCGTCGAGGTTCTCCCGCCCGCCGTAGGCGTTGGGGATCCACTCCCCCTCCTCCCGGGAGTAGTCCAGGTAGAGCATGGAGGCCACGGCGTCCACCCGGAGCCCGTCGACGTGGTAGACATCCAGCCAGAAGAGGGCGTTGGAGAGGAGGAAGCCCGCCACCTCGCGCCGCCCGTAGTTGAAGATGAAGGTCCCCCAGTCCTTGTGTTCCCGCTGGCGGGGGTCGGCGTGCTCGTAGAGGTGGGTGCCGTCGAAGAAGGCGAGGCCGTGGCCGTCGGTGGGGAAATGGGCCGGGACCCAGTCGAGGATGACGCCGATGCCCGCCCGGTGCAGGGTGTCCACGAGGAACATGAAGTCCTGCGGGGTGCCGAAGCGGCTGGTGGGGGCGAAGTAGCCCAGGACCTGGTAGCCCCACGAGGCGTCCAGGGGGTGCTCCATCACCGGGAGCAGCTCCACGTGGGTGAAGCCCATGTCGCGGGCGTAGGCCGCAAGGCGCGGGGCGAGCTCTCGGTAGGTGAGCCAGCGCCCCCCTTCCTCCGGCGCCCGCATCCAGGAGCCGAGGTGGACCTCGTAGATGGAGATGGGGGCGTCGAGGGCGTTTCTCTCCCGGCGGGCCGCCATCCATTCCCCGTCGCCCCACTCGTGGCCGCCGAGGTCCCAGACGATGGAGGCCGACCGGGGCCGGAGCTCGAAGAAGAAGCCGTAGGGGTCCGCCTTCTCGGCCCGGTAACCGTTGTAGCGGGAGCGGATGACGAACTTGTAGAGGGCGCCCTTCTCGACCCCGGGGACGAAGGCCTCCCACACGCCGGAGCCGCCCCGGCAGCGGAGCTCGTGGGCCCCCTCCCGCCAGCCGTTGAAGTCGCCCACCACGAAGACCCGCTCGGCGTTGGGGGCCCAGACGGCGAACCACGTGCCCCGGGTGCCGTCCACCTCCCCGGGATGGGCGCCCAGCTTCTCCCAGGCCCGGAGGAAGGTCCCCTCCATGTGGAGGTAAAGGTCGTAATCGGTGAGCAGGAAGGGGGTGGGCGCCGGGCCCCGCCCCCGTTTCTCTCTCTTCTTCATCTCCGCGGCCCCGCCTCCGGTCCCGGGTTCAGCCCGCCCCGACGCCCGGCCGGACGCGGCCGCCGGGCGGCGAGCTGCTCCCGGGAAACGATGTTCGCCGTCCCGGTGGCCTCGTCGAAGACCACCACCGCGGCCCCTTCCTCGAGGCGGCGGCGAAGGGCCGCCACCTTCTCCCCGAGGGTCACCTCCCTGGCGCCGTAGTCGGTGCCGTCCCGGGTGGCGACCTCCTCCAGGAGCCCATTGAGGGCCTCGGGGCTCAGCCGCTGCCAGGGAACCTCGACCACCACGGCGCGGAACCCTCCCCCCGGCGTCCCGCTACAGGAGAGCGGCCCGCCGGCCGACAAGGAAAGAGAGATCACCGAACGGAAAGGGTCCAAAATGGCAGAGACAATCTACGACCTCCGGGACCAGCTCGTCAACGAAAACGAGGAGAAGGTCATGGAACTCGTCACCCGCCTCCAGGGCGAGGGGCGCCTTCCCTGCGCCTGCCGGGACTGCCTCCTGGACGTCACGGCCCTCGCCCTCAACCACCTGAAGCCCCGCTACGCCGCCTCCATGGCCACGGACCTCTTCCGCACCGACGAGGAGGTCCAGCGGTGGGAGAAGGCCGTCCGGGAGGCGGTGGACCTCGCCATCACCAAGGTGCGGGCGCGGCCCCATCACGGCTGAGGCGGCACCCGCCCGGCCCGGGCCCGGGGAGCGGCCGTCAATCCTCGTCCACCAGGTAGGGCCCGAGCTTCTCCATCAGGCTCTCGGGGAGGGGTTCCCCGTAGAGGAAGGCCTGGGCCTCCTCGCCGGTGATCTGCTGCTTGATCTCCAGGGGGAGCGACCGCAGGACCGCCATGCGGGCCGGATCGGGCTTCTCCTTCCGGGGCGGCGCCTTTCCCTCGACCATGTGCGGCTCCTTTCCGGTTCCCCGGCATGCCGCGCGCGGCCCCGGGACCCCGTTGCCCCGCCTCCCCCGGAACGGGGGGGAGGCGAGGCAATGAAAGATTGTGGTTCAAGGATAGGACGGATCGGCCCCCACCGCCACCTGCACGGCGCAAGGACCCCCGGGAGCCGGGGCATACCGAAGGCACCGCCGCGGCCGGGAATCCTGGCAAGAGACCGCGACAGCGGGGGATCGCTTGGCCGGCGGCGCAAGGAAGCGGCCCCTCCCCCTCCCGGCGCCGGTTGCCACCGGGGTCACGCGGCCGTATAAAAAAGAAAAAGGACCGGCCGGGGAACGGCCCGCCCGGCCACCTCCCGGTTCCCATTCCAGCCCCGCCGCCGCAAGGGCCCCCATGACAACGACCCTGGCCCTCCCGCCGCCGGAGCTTTCCGGCGGAGCCTCCCTCGCGCAGGCCCTGGCCGCCCGCCGCTCCGTCCGGGCCTTCGCCCCCGGCCCGCTCCCGCCGGCCGCCCTCTCGCAGCTGCTCTGGGCGGCCCAGGGGATCACCGGCCCCGGCCCCGCCTACCGAACCGCGCCCTCCGGCGGGGCCCTCCACCCCCTGGACGTCTACGCCGTCTCCGGGGAGGGCGGCGTGGCCGGCCTCCCGGCCGGGGTCTACCGCTACCGCCCCCAGGGCCACGAGATCTCCCGCGTGGCGGCGGGCGACCGCCGCCGGGACCTCGCCGCCGCCTCCCTGGGCCAGTGGTGGATGGCGGAGGCCCCCGCCGCCTTCGTGTTCACCGTGGAGTATGCCCGGATCACCGGCAAGTACGGCACCCGGGGCATCCGCTACGCCCTCGTTGAAGCGGGCTGCGCCGCCCAGGGCCTGCTCCTCGCGGCCGTCGCCCTCGGCCTCGGCGGCACCCTCGTCGGCGCCTTCCGGGACGCCGAGGTCCAGGCCGTCCTCGGCCTTCCGCCCCCCCACGAGCCCGTGGCCGTGATCCCCGTGGGGCGCCCGGCCTGACCCGGGCGGGGCCGCCGGCCGGGAGGCGGGGAAGAACCGGGGAGGAAACCCCGGGGCCCGGCTCAGCGCCCCTGCCCGAGCCGAAGCAGGCGCCGCACCGCCGCCTCGTAGAACACCAGGGCACGGCGATGGGCCCGCAGGCCCTCCAGGTAGGCCGCCAGCGCCACGGGATCGTCCAGGTCCTCCGGGTCCGGCGGCAGCCCCAGGGCTCCCCGGCACCGCCCAGAGGCCCCCGGGCACCCGTCCCGGCACCGCCCCTGCCGCCCCCGGCCCCGGTGGCCGGGCGGCGGTGCATCCCTTCCCGGCCGCACCGTGCCCCACCCCCCCTGCGCTCTCCCGTCAAGACCCCGCACGTTGCCTTTTCGAGGACCGGTTGATAAAACGATCCACGACCGGGTCACGAGACGGGCGATTTCGGCCAAAAACTCCAACGAGTCGTCTTCGCCGTCTAGACTAATTCGGACAAGCCGATCATGTCAACCTCTTTTTCGGAAGATCCGACAACCGGCCTCGGCGGCCGCCTTCGCCGCATCCGGAAGACCCTGGGCCTCACCCAGCGGAAGTTTGCTGAACCTATAGGTATATCAGGAAGTTATATTTCAGACATCGAGAAAGGGAAGGCACGCCCCAGCTCGGCCGTCCTCCAGCTCCTGGAGATCCGGTATCGGATCAACCGCGGCTACCTCGTCTCCGGCGACGGGCCGATGTTCCACGAAGCGCCCCCGGCCGGCGACGGAGAACCGGCCGGGGTGCGGGAGGGACCGGCCGCTTCGCCCTACGGCGGGCTCGACCGCCGCGAGGCCCGGCTCCTCCGCCTCTTCCGCGGCCTTTCCCCCCGGCGCCGCCAGGAGGTCCTCGACCACGTGACGGACCTCTTCCTCCTGGAACGAGGCGGCGAGGAGGCCTGAGCCGCCCCTGTTCCCCGCGGCCGGGACGTGGTATCCTCCGTGCCGAAAGGCCTGGTGTCACCCGGGCCGACGGCCATGCACGCGACCCTTCACCCCCACCGCCTCTTCCCGATGCTCCTCGCCGCCGTGGTGCTTGCGGCCGGCGGCTGCCGCCAGGCCCCGCCCGCCGGCGCCAGGGTGGGCCGGCCCGCCCCCGCCTTCACCCTCCTGGACGAGAACGGCCGGGCCCGGCGCCTCGAGGACTTCCGGGGCCGGGTGGTCTTCCTGAACTTCTGGGCCACGTGGTGCCCGCCCTGCCGCAGCGAGCTGCCGTCCCTGGAGGGACTTCGCCGCGCCATGGAGGGGCGGCCCTTCACCATGCTGACCGTGGTGGTGAACGACGACCCGGCCCGGGCCCGCCGGCTCCTCCGGCTCGTGGGCTGCGCCTTCCCGATCCTGGAGGATCCCGGCGGGGCGGCGGCCGCCGCCTACGGCATCACCGGCGTCCCCGAGACCTACATCGTGGGCCCCGACGGCATCCTCCGCGAGAAGGCCATCGGGCCGCGCCACTGGAACGCCCCCGAGGTCCTCGCCCGCCTCGAGGGCTACCTCCCCCCGGGCCCCGGGCCCCGTCCCTGATCCCATGGCCGCGGGGCGGCACCGAGAGCGGTCCACGGGAAGGGAACGGCGCCGGGCCGGGCGGCCGAGGTTCCGCTACAAGGGGAGCATGGCGGCGTGCCTTGCGCTGCTCCTCGCCTTCCTGGCCGCCGTGGACGCCGCCCTGCTGGTCCATCGGCACCGGCTCCTCATCGCCGAGGCCCGCCGGGACGCCGCCCGGGAGGTCGCCCTCATGGGGACGGCGACCCGGGAGGCCCTCCTTCGAAGCGACACCGAAAACGCCGCCCGGCTCCTCGAGCGCTGGGCCTTGGAGCACGACGACATCGCGGCCCTGTCCGCCGTGGCCCCGGACGGCTTCGTCCTCGCCCGGGTCCAAAAGCCCCTCCCCCCGGACCGGCCCACCCTCCGCCTGGACCACGAGGTCCGCGACGGGGACCGCACGCTGGTCCGCCTGGAGATGCAACGGGACCTTGCGGGCCTCCGGGCCGAGCTCTCCCGGTTCGCCCTCCACCTCGGGCTCCGATCCCTCCTGGTGGCGGCGCTCTTCGCCGGAATGCTGTGGCTCGTCCTGCGGGTGACGGCCATGGGCCCGCTGGAAGCCGAGATCACCCGCCGGCAGCAGGCGGAACGACGTTTCCGCGACCTCATCGACCGCGCCCCCGACGCCATGGCCCTGGTGGACCGGCGCGGGCGCCTCGCCTACGTCAACGCCCGGATGGAGATGCTCTTCGGCTACACCCGGGAGGAACTCCTGGGCGCCGACGTGGAGCGGCTCATCCCCGAGCGGTACCGGAACGGCCACCGGCGCCGCGTCCGGGCCTTCCTCGAGGCCCCCGCCCACGTCCCCATGGAGGCCGGCATCAAGACCGTGGGGCTCACCAAGGACGGCCGCGAGTTCCCGGTGGACATCAGCCTCAACCCGGTGGAGACCGAGGAAGGGACCCGGGTCCTCATCGACGTCCGGGACGTGACGGAGCGCCGGGCGGCCGAGGCCGCCCTCGAGCGCGCCTACCGGTACCAGCGGGTGGTGAGCGACATCCTCGCCCACTCCCTGAGGCCGGCCTCCCTCGCCTCCCAGCTCGACTACGCCCTGGAGCGGATCCTCACCCTGCCCGCCATGGCCGAGGAGGGGCGCGCCGCCGTCTTCCTGGCGGAGTCGCCCACCGGGCCCCTGGTGCTCAAGGCCCAGAGGGGCCTCCCCGCGGAGGCCGCGGCGCGCTGCGCGGAGATTCCGCTGGATCGCTGTCTCTGCGGCCGGGCCGCCGCCGAGGACCGGGTCGTCTTCGGCGAGTGCCCGGGCGACCAGGCCGTGGGCCCCTGCCCCGGCCTCGCCCCACACGGCCACTACTGCCTGCCCATCCGGTGCGGCGGCACGGCCGTGGGGGTGCTCACGGTCACGTTGCCGGCCGGCCACTGCCGCGACCCGAGGGAAGAGGCCTTCCTGCGCTCCGTGGCCGACGCCCTGGCGGGCATCGTGGAACACCACCGGGTGGAACGCGAGAAGGCCGAGCTCCGGGATCGCCTCGCGCGCTCGGAAAAGCTCTCGGCCCTGGGCCGCCTGGCCTTCAACGTGGCCCACGAGATCCGAAACCCCGTGACCGCCCTCGGGGGCCTCGCCCGGCGCCTCCACCGCGCCTTCCCCGACGCGACCCGGGAGAAGGACTACACCCGGGTCATCCTGGAGGAGGCCTCCCGCCTGGAGGCCCTCATCGAGGCCCTGGCCGTCTACACGCGGACCACCCCGCTGGAGAAGGCCCCCCTGGACCTGAACGCCCTGGCCCGGGAATCGCTGGAGGAATTCGGGCCCGCCCTCTCCGACCAGGGCATCGAGGTGACCACGGACTTCGGCCGCCTGCCGCCCGCGGAGCTGGACGGCCCCCAGATCCGAAACGCCCTCGACCACCTGGTCCGAAACGCCCTGGAGGCCATGCCGGGGGGCGGCCGGCTCACGGTGGCCACGCGTCCCTGCGACATCGGGGGCCAGCCGGGGGTGGAGATCCGGATGGCGGACACGGGGGCGGGGATACCGCCGGATCACCTGGAGCGGATCTTCGAACCCTTCTTCAGCGGCGCCGGGCGCCAGGGCACCGGGCTCGGCCTCTCCATCTGCCGGAAGATCGTGGAGGACCACGGCGGCCGCGTCGAGGTGGAGAACGCGCCGGGAGAAGGAACGGCCTTCGTCCTCCGGCTGCCCCTGGCCGCGGCGGCCGCCGGGGAGGCGGCCCGGTGACCGCGCCGGGGGGCGTCCCCCCGGTGCTCTCCGCCGATGCCCTCCGCCGCCTGCGGCGGGAGGCGGCCCTTCGGCTGGCGGAGCTCGCCGCCCTCTACGCGGAGTTGCCCGCCACCCGCTGCCGCCGCCGGGCCCGTTGCTGCGCCCTCCTGCCGGCGGCCACCCTCATCGAGGCCCTGGCCGTCCTGGACCGCCTGGCGGCACTGCCCGGCGGGACCCGGCGGCGGGTCACCCGGCGGCTCGTGGAGTGGTTCTTCCGGAACGCGGTGGAGATCCCCGGCTGTCCCTTCCTCGAAGACGGCGCCTGCCTGGTCTACGAGGCCCGCTTCTTCGGCTGCCGGGCCTACGGCCTCTGGTCCCCGGGAAGGTACCGTCGGTTGGCCGAGGCCGACCGCGCCGCCCGGGAGGGCCTCCGGGCGCAGTGGGCCCGGCTGGGGGTGCATCTGCCCCGGGCCGTGACGGGCTTCCACGTCCCGTACTGCCGGGAGGTCCGCGCGGCGGCGGGCACGCTCCCCGGCGACGAGACCCTCCTGGACCTTTCGGAGCGGGTCGAGGCCCTCTCCCGGGCGGCCGGGCCGGCCCACGAGACCTTCCGCACCGTCTTCTACGGTGACTTGGGGTTCCTGGCGGCGGCCCTGGCCCTCGGCCTCGACGGGGCCGTGGCCGGAAAGTTCCACTGGACGCGGGCCGCGGTCCAAGGGCGGGCGGCGGGGCCCGCCCCCCCGGAGGGCGAGATCCCCGATCTCTTCGGCCCCTGAGGGCGGCCTCAACGCCCCGGGATCTGGCGCCGCATCTCCTCGAGGCAGTCGGGGCAGAGACCGTGGGAGAACCTGGCCTCCGTCCGCTTCGACACGTAGGACTCGATCTCCGTCCACGAGGCGGGGTCGGCGGGATCCGCCGCCTCCAGGCGGATCTTCTTGCACCGCATGCAGATGGGGACCAGCCCGTGCAGGGTGGACTTGAACTCGGCGAGCATCCGGGCGTGGAGCACCAGGGCCAGGAAGACGAAGACGGCCCCGAGGAAGAAGACCAGGCTCACGAAGACCTTCCCGAGGATCAGGTGCTCCCGGGCGAAGGCCAGGGCCACCGCCAGGTATCCGGCCAGGAAGAAGACCACGAGGACCCGGAAGGCCTGGAGGAACCGGGTCACGCCCCTGCGGCGGCCCTCCGCCACGTAGGAGACGGCGTCGAAGAGCTCCCGGAGCTTGAAGAGCCCGGCGCACAGGACCCCGGCGCCGGCCAGGATGAGGACCAGGCTCAGGAGGGTCTGCCAATCGATCGCGGTCACCCGCTCCGCTCCCACAGGGAGGCCGTCACCCCCCAGACGGCGTTCATGGCCAGGACCAGGAGCGGGGTGAGGGCGCCGAGTCCCACGCCGAGGACGCCCTTGCCCGTACCGGGGAACACCACGGCGAGCATGGCCGCACTGGGGGCCAGGCCGAAGACGAGGCCCCGGGCCACCGGGCGCCCCCGGAGCAAAGGCACCAGGAAGAGCAGCCCCCAGAGGCCGCCCCACACCAGGCGGGGGTAGAGCCAGGCCGCGGTCAGCCTGGGGTGGATGGCCACCCCCATCATGGCGGTGACCCCCGCGCTGCCGAGCAGCCACAGGAGCAGGCTCCCCACCAGGGCGCCCACGGTGCCGCCGGCGTAGGCGGCGCTGATCTTTCGTACGGTCACGGCGGCCTCCCCGAGCGGATTTCCACGGATCTCCCAAAAAGAGTATAGAATGCGGCCCCGGAAGGCAACTCGCCGGGGCCGGGGACGCCCCTCGTCGCCCGGGCTTGCCTTTCCCGGCGGCCGTGGCATCCTAGGGGCCGGCTGGCGCCCGCGCCGGCACGCCGCGTCCCGAGGTATCGCCATGCCGTCCAGCTCCGCAGCCCGCCGGTCTCCGGGAGGGGCCCGCTCCCTCTCCGCCGGGGCGGTGATCGTCCGGCCCGGCGGCGCCGGCCCCCGCTACCTCCTCCTCCGCGCCTTCGGCTACTGGGACTTCCCGAAGGGCCTCGTGGAACCCGGGGAGACCCCCTTCCAGGCGGCCCTGCGGGAGATCCGGGAAGAGACCGGCCTGGAAGACCTGGAATTCCCCTGGGGCGAGGCCTGCCGCGAGACCCCGCCCTACGGCCCGGGCAAGGTGGCGCGCTACTACCTGGCCGTCTCCAGGACGGGCGACGTCCACCTACCGGTCAACCCCGAGCTGGGCCACCCGGAACACGACGAGTTCCGGTGGCTCGCCTACCCGGAGGCCCGGGCCCGCCTGGCCGAGCGGGTCCGGCCCGTCCTGGACTGGGCCCACGGCCTGGTGGCGGGGTACACGGGTTGAACCCGCCCGCAAAAGGGGTAAAGATTTCCCCCGCCACGGCCGATCTACAGGGAAAGAGCGCCGCCGGGAGGGGAGCGGCGCCCCGGGAGGAGACACGCCCACGCCATGAACCCCGCCGATCTCGAAAACCTCCTCAACGGATTCAAGATGATGGCCAAGCTGGAGCTGACGCTGGCGGCCCTCTACAAGGCCTGCGCCGCGGCCTGGCCCGAAGAGCGCGACTTCTGGGCCGACCTCGAGGCACAGGAACAGGGCCACGCCCGGAACATCGGGGAGATGGCCCGCCTCGTCACCGAGCACCCGGAACGCTACGAGGGCCACCGGGTCTTCTTCCAGCCCAAGGTCCTGGACCGGATGCTGGCGGACCTCAAGGCACGCATCGACGATGTGGCCGGCGGACGGGCCGACCCGGAGGCGGTGCTCCGGTTCGCCCGCGACACGGAACAATCCCTCATCAACGCCCGCTACGACGAGATCGTCAAGACCGACGACCTCGCCTTCGAACGACTGGTGAAGGACATCGTGGTGGCCAACTACGAGATCCGCCACCAGCTCCACACCCGGCTCGCCGAGGTGCAGGCCGAAAAGCGCCGGCGGATGCTTGAGGAGCTCCGCCCCGGCGACCTCCTGGCGGAGCTTCCGGCGGACCTCTCCCGAGAGACCTTCGAGACCCTGCTGGAGACCGGGGCGTTCCGCCTGGAACGGATCGTCTCGCGGGGCCAGGCGACCCCGGAGGGCCGCTGGCTCGAGTCCGACACCCACGAGTGGGTCATGGTGATCCGGGGACGGGCCCGGCTGGAGTTCGAGGGTGTGGACGCGCCCGTGGAGCTCGGCCCCGGCGGGCACGTCACCATCCCCGCCCGCCGGCGCCACCGGGTGACCTGGACCGACCCCGGCGAACCCACGGTCTGGCTCGCCCTCCACTACGCCTGAGCCCCGGGCCCTCAGGGCCGCCCCCGCCCGCCGAAAGACCTGGAGCCGCCTCCGCGCAGGCGCTCCCGGATGCGCTGCCGCTCCTCCGGGCCCATCCGCAGCCACCGTTCGCGGAGTTGGCGGCGCCGCTCCGGCGGGAGCCGCCGGAAACGCTCCCGGGCGCGGAGCAGCCGCCGCCGCTCCTCGGGCGGCAGCCGTTTGAACCGCCGGAACCGCTCGCGGATCCGCTGCCGCGCCTCGGGCGAAAGCCGCCGCCAGCGCTCGAGCCGCTCCCGGGCCCGGCGCCGCTCCTCCGGGCCCATCCGCAGCCACCGGCGGGCACCCTTCTGGAGCCGCTGCCGGCGCTCGGGCGGAAGGCGATCCCAACGCTGCTCCAGGGGGGCCAGCACCCGCTGTTCCTCCGGGGCCAGCCGGTCCCACGAGACCGCGCCCGCCGCCCCCGCCGCGCCCGGGGCGGCGAGGATCCAACAGGCGGCCAGGAGGCCGGCCAGGAGGCCGCTAGGAAGCCGAGGGGTCTTCATGGCTGTCCCTCCATGCTCCATGGTCTTCGGGCAGATCCATCCGCTCCACGTCCTCCGGCGCCACCCACTGCCCGTCGTCCGTTTCCCACTCCCCGAGAAACTCCAGGAGTTCCACCGGGGGGGCCTCCCCCTCGCCGCCGCTCCCGGCGGCCCGGGCGGCGGCCCGGGGGCCCCACCCCGCCGCCAGCAAGCAGAGGAGTGCCAGGAAGGCCCTAGCCTGCATCGTCCGTCTCCGCCGCCATCCACGCGTAGAAGTCGAGGTCGGCGTAGAAGTCCAGGGGCTCCGGCGCCGTCACGACCTCGAGGTCTTCCAGGGCCGCCGCCAGCGGGGCGGCCGTCCGGGGCGTCTCCACGCGGAGGACCAGGGCCAGGGCGGCCGCCGCGGCGGCCCCCAGGAGGGCCGCCGCCGGGAACAGGCGGCGGAGATCGAGGAGGAGCCGGCGGGCCGGCCGTTCCCCGGCCAGGGCCCGGCGGCGGGCCCGGTCGAGCCGGGCCAGGGTGGCGGCGTCGATGTCGCGCGCCCCCTGGTCCAGGAGGCGGCGGGTCCTTTCGACGAACCGGTCCGTTTCGTTCCCCTTCATGGCCGGTATGCCTCCAGCCGGCGGCGGAGGGCGTGAACCGCCCTGGAATAGTGTGTCTTCACGCTCCCCTCGGAACAGCCCATGGCGGCGGCGGTCTCCGCCACGCCGAGCCCCTCCCAGGCCCGCAAGAGGAAGGCCTGCTGCTGGCGGAGGGGCAGCTCCCGGATGGCCCGCTCCAGGGCGTCCCGGGCGGCGCGGTCGGCGGCGGCGTCGGACGGGTCGCGTCCGCCGGGGTCCGCCACCTCCTGGAGGGGATCCCCCGCGGCCGCCCCTTCGCCCTCCCGGTCCGGGCCGTGCAGCCAGCGCCGCCAGCGCCGCCGGACCGCCGTGCGCCGGTGCCAGTCGCGGATGCGGTTCTGGAGCACGCGAAAGAAGAGGGGCCGCCACTCGGCCGGCGGGCGCCCGCCGTAGCCCCGGACCAGGGCGAACATGGCGTCCTGGACGATGTCCAGGGCCTCCTCCCGGTCGCCCGTGGCGAAGTGCGCCATCCGAAAGGCCCGGACCTGGACCTCCCCGAGAAACCGATCCAGGGCCGCCCGCCGATCCGGGTCGGCACCTCCCGTCTCCGGCACGCCAAAGGCCTCCTGCATGGCATGCGGCGGCGGGGGCGGCCCGGCCGCCCCCCCGCCACCCTACTCATCGTCGCCGCGGGTGTCACCGATGAATCCGGCGGCGCACTCGCCGCTCGTGCCGCCGGTCGAAACGGCGCTCCACCCGGTCGCCGCGGGCATCGAGCCGCCGGTCGATCCGGTCGCCACGGCGGTCCAAGCGCCGGTCCACCCGGTCACCGCGGGCATCGAGGCGCCGGTCGATCCGGTCACCGCGGCGGTCCAGGCGGTTGGCCAGCCCTTCCCGGCCGTTCTCCCGGGCCCGGTCGGCCCGCTCGTCGAGCCGCCGGTCGATCCGGTCCCCCCGTTCGTCGAGGCGGGCATCCACCCGGTCGCCGCGGGCATCGAGGCGCTGATCGATCCGATCGCCGCGGGCATCGAGGCGCCGGTCGATCCGGTCACCGGCGTCGTCCGCCGCGCGGGCGGAGAGGGCGGGGCCGGCGAGCAGCCCGGCGATCACGAAGGCCATGAGTGTCGTCCGTGTGGTGCGATCCATGTCGTGTCCTCCTTTCGGTTCACTCGAAGGTTTCGCTTCTGTCCTCGTCAACGCACGGGGCGGCCGTCGGTTGACAGCCGCCCCGGGCCGGGGTTTCAAAACGCCTCCTTTCAAGCTATAGTCAGCGGTCCCGGCAGGCAGGAACTGCCGGCCCGGCGGCCTCCGCCGCAGATTCCACGTTGCACGAAGGAGACGATTCCAATGGAACGCACCCTGTCCATCATCAAGCCCGACGGAGTGGAGAAGAAGCTCATCGGAGAGATCATCCGGCGGTTCGAGGCCGCCGGCATCCGGATCGCCGCCATGAAGATGCTCCGCCTCACCAAGGCCGAGGCCGAGGGCTTCTACGCCGTCCACCGCGGCAAGCCCTTCTTCGAGAGCCTCACCGATTTCATGTCCTCCGGCCCCATCGTGGTCATGGTCCTCGAGGGGGAGGACGTCATCCGGAAGAACCGGGAGCTCATGGGCGCCACCAACTACAAGGAGGCCAAGCCGGGCACCATCCGCGCGGACTTCGCCTCGGACATCGAAAAGAACATCGTCCACGGCTCGGACGCCCCCGAGACCGCCCGCACCGAGATCGCTTACTTCTTCAGCGAGATGGACATCTGCTGACTTGGAACGGGACCTCATCCGCCGCATCGCCCGGGCGGCGGAACGCGCCGCCGCCGGCCTGGTCGCCGGCATCGGTGACGACTGCGCCGTGGGGGCGCCCACCCCGGGGCACGTCCTGCTCCTGACCACCGACACCCTGGCCGAGGGGGTCCACTTCCGACTGGAGACCACGGATCCCTTCCGCCTCGGCCGCAAGACCGCCGCCGTCAACCTGAGCGACATCGCCGCCATGGGGGGGCGGCCCCGCTGGGCGCTCCTCTCCCTGGCGGTGCCGGCGGGCCTCGACCCGGCCTTCTGGGATCCCTTCCTCGCCGGGCTCACCGAGCGCCTCGAGGCGTTCGGGGCGGCCCTCGCGGGCGGCGACACGGTGCGGAGCCCCGGCGGCCTGGTCCTCACCCTCGCCCTCGCGGGGGAGGCGGAGCCCGGCCGCGTCATGGGCCGGGCCGGCGCCCGGCCCGGGGACATCGTCTACTGCTCCGGCCCCCTGGGAGAGGCCGCCGCCGGACTCGCCCTCCTCGAGGCCGGCCTCTGCCCGCACCGCCCCCGCCCGGCGGCCTTCCGGCGACTCGTCCGCGCCCAGCTCGATCCGGAGCCGCGCCTCGGCCTCGGCCGGGCGCTGGCCGCCACCGGGGCGGTCACCGCGGCCATCGACCTCTCGGACGGCCTGGCCACGGACCTCGCCCACCTCTGCGAGGCCGGGGGCGTGGGGGCCGAGGTGGACGCCGCCCGCCTCCCCCTCTCCCGGGCCCTCCGCCGGGCCGCCCGCCGCCTGGACCGCCGTCCCCTGGACTGGGCCCTCGCCGGCGGCGAGGACTACGAACTCCTCTGGACCGTCCCCCCGGGGCGGGAAGGCGAGGTCCGCGCCGCCGCCGCACGGGCCCTCGGCCGCCCGCCCCACCGGATCGGCCGCATCGTGGCGGGCCGGGGCGTCCGCCTCCGTGAGGGGGCCCGCCGCCGCGACATCACCTTCACCGGCCATGAACACCGGTTCTGAACCCCGGCCCCGCCGGGCCGAGTGGGGCGATGCCGTCTCCCTCCCCCTCGGCGGGGCCCGGCTCCTCGTCCGCCCCGCCTGGCGCGGCGGGGCCCTGGCGCGGCTGGCGCTCCGACTGGCGCCCGGGGGGCCGCCGCCGCGGTCGCCCCGCGACCGGGATCTCGCCCGCCGCCTGGCGGCGTGGCTCGCCGGCGACCCGGACGCCTTCGGGGGACTCCCCCTGGACCCCGGCGGGACCCCCTTCCAGCACCGGGTCTGGACGGCCGCCCGGGCCATCCCCCGGGGGCGGACCCGGACCTACGGGGCGCTGGCCGGGGAACTCGGCACCGCCCCCCGGGCCGTGGGCCGGGCCCTGGCCGCCAACCCCCTGCCCCTCGTCGTCCCCTGCCACCGGGTGGTGGGGGCCGGCGGCGCCCTCACGGGCTTCTCCGCCGGCCTGCGCCTGAAACGCCTCCTGCTGGACCTCGAGCAGGAGGCCGCCTGAGCCGCCCCCGCGCCCCCGCCGAGGCACCGGTTCCGCCTCCAGGCCCGCCTGGATCCGGCCCTCCGGGACCCAAACCCGCGCGGAACATCGAGAAGGTAAATTGGCCCTTGACAGGCTGTCCCTGCCTCCACAAAATAGGGCGCAGAGGTTTTCTCCAACCACTACATCTTGTGTCTTTTAGCGCATCTTTAGGGGGGAAAATGACATCCAACAAGCCGTCCACCAAGCTCGACTCCGAACTGCCCAAGACCGATCTCCCGCTCAGCGAGAACGCCCTGGTGGTGCTCGCCCGGCGCTACCTCCGGAAGGACAATCGCGGGAAGGTCGTCGAGCGGCCGGAGGACATGTTCCGCCGCGTGGCCCGGACCATCGCCCAGGCGGACCTCCGCTACGACCCCGACGTGGACGTGGACGAGGTGGCCGACTTCTTCTACGGCCTCATGACGGACTTCAAGTTCCTCCCCAACTCCCCCACCCTCATGAACGCGGGCCGCGAGCTGGGCCAGCTCTCCGCCTGCTTCGTGCTCCCCATCCACGACTCCATCGAGAGCATCTTCGACGCGGTGAAGCACACCGCCATGATCCACAAGAGCGGCGGCGGAACGGGCTTCTCCTTCTCCCGCATCCGCCCGGAGGGCGACCGCGTCCAGACCACCCACGGCGTGGCCAGCGGGCCCATCTCCTTCATGACCATCTTCGACGTGGCCACGGAGACCATCAAGCAGGGCGGCACCCGGCGGGGGGCCAACATGGGCATCCTCCGGGTGGACCACCCCGACATCGAGGCCTTCATCACCGCCAAGACCCAGACCGACCGCCTCAACAACTTCAACATCTCCGTGGCCCTCACCGAGCGTTTCATGGAGGCGGTGGAACGCGAGGAAGACTACGGCCTGGTCAACCCCGCCACGGGCCAGGAGGTGGCCCGGATCCCGGCGACCCGGGTCTTCGACACCATCGTGGAATCCGCCTGGGCCAGCGGGGAGCCGGGCATCGTCTACCTCGACCGGATCAACCAGGCCAACCCCACCCCCCACCTCGGGGAGATCGAGAGCACCAACCCCTGCGGCGAGCAGCCGCTGCTCCCCTACGAGTCGTGCAACCTCGGTTCCATCAACCTCGGGCGCTTCGTGGTGGATGGGGCCATCGACTACCCCGCCCTGCGCGAGGCCGTCCACGGGGCGGTCCACTTCCTCGACAACGTCATCGATCTCAACCGCTTCCCCCTGGAGCAGATCCGGGAGATGACCCTCCGCACCCGCAAGATCGGCCTCGGGGTCATGGGCTTCGCCGATCTCCTCATCCAGCTCGGCATCCCGTACAACTCGGCCCAGGCCGGGACGGTGGCCGAGGAGGTCATGGGCTTCATCAACCGCGAGTCCAAGGCCGCCTCGGCGGAGCTGGCCGAACGGCGCGGCAACTTCCCCGCCTACAAGGGCAGCGTCTACGACACCCCCGAGACCCCCTACATGCGCAACGCCACCACCACCACCATCGCCCCCACGGGCACCATCAGCATCATCGCCGGGGCCTCGAGCGGCATCGAGCCCCTCTTCTCCGTGAGCTACGTCCGCAAGGTGCTCGACGGGACGGAGCTGGTGGAGGCCCACCCGCTCTTCGTACAGGCCATGGAAAAGGCCGGGGCCTACTCCGAGGCCCTCCTCGAGCGCATCGCCGAGCGGGGCTCGGTCCAGGGCATGGACGAGGTCCCGGAGGAGATCCAGCGGATCTTCGTCACCTCCATGGACGTGGCCCCGGAGGACCACATCGCGGTCCAGGCCGCCTTCCAGCGCCACACCGACAACGCCGTCTCCAAGACCATCAACTTCCCCGAGTCGGCCACGAAGGACGACATCCGCAAGGCCTACCTCCTCGCCTGGCGCCAGGGGCTCAAGGGCCTCACCATCTACCGCTACGGGAGCCGGCCGGTCCAGGTCCTGAACCTCAAGAAGAAGGAGACGGCCAAGGAGACCGCGGACGCGGCCGCCGCCCCGGGCGGAAAGATCGCCCCCCGCCCCCGCCCGCTCCGGACCCGGGGGGTCACGGAACGGATGCGGACCGGGTGCGGCAACCTCTATGTCACCGTCAACTGGGACGACCAGGACCTCTGCGAGGTCTTCGCCCAGATGGGCAAGGCCGGCGGGTGCGCCGCGTGCCAGATCGAGGCCGAAAGCCGCCTCATCTCCCTGGCCCTCCGGTCCGGGATCCGCGTCCAGTCCATCGTGAAGCAACTGGCCGGCATCCGGTGCCCGTCGCCCAGCTGGCAGGAGGGGCAACAGCTCCTGTCCTGCCCGGACGCCATGGCCAAGGTGCTCGGGCGCATCGCCAACGTGGAGACCCGGGAGAAGGAGACCGCGCTCCTCGCCTGCCCCGAGTGCGGATCGGTGCTCGAACCCGAGAGCGGGTGCCTGCTCTGCCGCGCTTGCGGATTCTCCAAGTGCGATTAAGCTGGATGGACCCGCCGTCACGAGGCCCCGAAGCCTGAGCGAGCGGCCCGGCATGCGCCGGTGGCGGCGCATGCCGGAAGATCGGCATCGCGAGGTGAAGCCCCCGTGTCGACCACCTACACCCTGAAGATCGCCTGCCGGGAGGTGGGCCTGAGCCCGGGCTTCGTCCGCTGCTGCATCCGGGAGGGGCTGGTGGAGGTACGCCGGGTGGGGGGCCGGTGTCTCCTCGACGAGGCGGCGCTTCGGCGGCTCCACCGGATCCGGCGGCTGCGGAAGGACCTCGGCGTGAACCTCGCCGGCATCGACATCATCCTGCGCCTCCTCGACCGGCTGGAGGGCGACCCGCGCCCCGGGGGCGGCGGGCGGGCGCGCCCCCTGGAGGTCCGGCGGGTCCGCGTCCTTGAGGACGACTGACCCGGGGCGGCTGCTCCTCCCGCTGGCCGCCTTCGCCCTGGGCATCGCCCTCGGCCGGTCCTGGCCGGGAGCCGGGGCGTGGGCCCTCGCCGCCGGGATCGGCGGGGGGGCGGAGCTCGCCGCCCTCGCCCGGGGGTTCGGGCCGGCCGATCGGCGCCTCCCCGCCGCCGCGGCTGCCGTGCTCCTCTTCACGGCCCTCGGCCAGGCCGCCTGGAATCACCGGCTGGACACCCTCCGGGCGGCCTCGGCGGACCTCGTGGCCCTCTCGGCCCGTCCCGGCCGCCACGTCCTCACGGGCCAGGTCCTTCGGGCCCCCGTGGCCACGGAGGACGGGGTCCTCGCCCTCGTGGCCGTGGCCGCGCTCCACGACCCCGCCGGTGACCGGCCCCTCCACGGGCGGCTGGCCCTCGCGGTGCGGGGGCTGGCGCCGGAGGACCTCGAACCGGGCGCCTGGATCCGCTTCGCCTGCCGGCTCAAGCCCATCCGCAACCACCGGGCGCCCGGGGCCTTCGACCGGGAGAACCGGTGGGCGACCCGGGACGTCCGGGTGGCCGGCTTCGTGGATCATCCCCTGCGCCTCCTCCGGGCGGCCGCCCCCGCCCCCTCCGGGGCGATCTCCCGGGCCCGCCTCCGGCTCGAACGGACCCGGGCCCGCCTCCTCGGCGCCCTCCGGGCCCGGCTCCCGCAGCCCGCCAGGGGCCTCGCCGTGGCCATGACCCTGGGGGAGAAGGCCGAGCTCGAGCCGGCGGTCCGGGAGGCCTTCGCCCGGACCGGCATCGGGCACCTGCTCGCGGTCTCGGGCCTGCACCTCGCCATGGTGGCGCTCTTCGCGGGCGGGGGGCTCGCCTGGTGCCTCCGGCGCTCCCGCTGGTGCCTGGAGCATCTCCACCTCCGGAAGACGGCGACGGCGGCGGCCCTGGCGGCGGCGGCCGCCTACGCGGGTCTCGCCGGCTTCAGCCCCTCGGCCCTCCGGGCCCTCCTCATGGTGGGGGCCTTCGGGACGGCGCTCCTGGCCGACCGGCCCCAGGCCCCCCTGAACGCCCTGGCCCTGGCCGGCTGGGGGCTGCTCCTCCTCGACCCCTGCTACCTCTTCGACGTCTCCTTCCAGCTCTCCTTCGCCGCGGTCTTCTTCCTGGTGCTGGCCGCGCCGCTCCTTGGAGGCGCCGGCGGCGACGCGGACGAGACCCCGGGATGGTTCCGGCGGCGGGCCCGGGCCTGCGTCCTGGTCACCCTGGTGGCCACGGCGGCCACGGCCCCCCTGGTGGCCTGGCACTTCCAGCGCTTCTCCCCCCTGGGCCTCGCGGCCAACCTGGCGGCGGTCCCGGTGGTGGGCGGCCTCGTGCTCCCGGCCCTCCTCCTCGCCGCCCTCCTGTGGCCCGTGGCGCCGGGCGCGGCGGCCCTCGCATGGAAGGGCCTCGCCCCGGTGCTCTCCGCCGTCGCCGCTCTGGTGGAACGGGCCGCCGCCCTGCCGGGGGCCGCCGCCTGGATCCCCCGGCCGGGTATCCTCCCCGTCACGGCCTACGCCGCCCTCCTGGCGGCGGGGCTCGTGGCCCTCGGCCGGGGCGCGCGGCGGCGGGGCGCGATCTCCCTGGCCGGCGCCCTCCTCCTCGCCGCCGGCTGGGCCGCGGGCGCCCCGAACCCGGCCGGGCGCGACCTCGTCCTCCACGTCCTGGACGTGGGCCAGGGGACCAGCCAGGTGGTGGAACTGCCCGGCGGGAAGGTCGTGGTGGTGGACGGGGGCGGCCGGCGCGGGACGGCCTACGACATGGGGGCCCGGGTGGTGGCCCCCTTCCTCCGCACCCTCGGCCGGACGCGGATCGACGTCCTGGTGGCCTCGCACCCGGAGGCGGACCACGTGGGCGGGCTCCCGGCCCTGGTGGAACAGTTCGATGTGGGGGAGATCTGGGCCAACGGGGACCGATCCCGGGACGAGACCTGGCGGCTCCTCATGGAGGCGGCGGCGGCCCGGAAGGTCCCCGTCCGGGTGTGGCGACGGCCGGGACGGGTCACCCTCGGCGGGGCCGAGGTGGAAGTCCTCCCGGCCGGGGGCTGCAGCCGACGGGGCGGCCGGAACGCCCGTTCCCTGGTCCTCCGGGTGCAGGCGGGCCCGGCCTCCCTGCTCCTTCCGGGCGACATCGACCGGCGGCGGGAGGCGTGCCTCGTCGAATCGGGGCTTCCTCCCGCGGACATCCTGGTGATGCCCCACCACGGAAGCCGCTCCGCCAGCAGCCCGGCCTTCCTGGCCCGCGTCCGCCCCCGGGTCGCCGTCTGCTCGGCCGGCTGGCGGAACGCCTTCGGCCACCCCGCCCCGGAGGTCCTGGCCCGGTACCGGCGGGCCGGGATCCCGGTACTCCGCACCGACCGGAACGGGACGGTCACCGCCCGGTGGGACGGCACCGCCTGGACCGTGACCGGCTCACCCCCGGGCCCCTTCTTCCGGGCGGAGGCGGCGGATCAGGGGGCCGAGCGGGTGGCGTCCACGGCACCCGCCAGCGCCGCCTCGTCCACCTCCGGCGTGATCCGGGTGGCGCCGATCCCCTCCGAGAGCACAAAGTGAACCCGGCCGGCATCGGCCTTCTTGTCGTGCCGGAGGAGCTCCAGGAGGTGCCCGGTCTCGATCCCGTCGGGCACCCGGCGGGGCAGCCCCAGGGCGTCGAGGAGGGCGAGCAGCCGGGCCTCGTCCGCCGGGGGCATGAGCCCCATCTCCACGGAGAGGCGGGCGATCACCGCCATGCCCACGGCCACCGCGGAGCCGTGGGGCAGCCGGTAGTCCGAGGCCGCCTCCACGGCGTGGCCCACGGTGTGGCCGAAGTTCAGGATGCGCCGGAGACCGCCCTCCCGCTCGTCGGCCGCCACCACCTCGGCCTTGATGCGGCAGGAGCGGGCCACCACCTCGGCCACCGTCTCGGGCTCGAGATCGAGGATCTCACGGCCCCGCGCCTCGAGGAGGGCGAAGAGCTCCGGGCTGCGGATCATGCCGTACTTCACCACCTCGGCGAGGCCGTTTCGGAGCTCGGCCGGGGGGAGACTCGCCAAGGCCCCGATGTCGGCGTAGACCCGCCGGGGCTGGTAGAAGGTGCCCACCAGGTTCTTCCCCTCGGGCAGATCCACCCCGGTCTTTCCGCCCACGGAGCTGTCCACCTGGGCGAGCAGCGTGGTGGGGAGCTGGATGCAGGGCACGCCCCGCATGTAGATGGAGGCGAGGAACCCGGCCACGTCCCCCACCACGCCGCCGCCGAGGGCCAGGACGACGCTCCGGCGGTCGCAGCCGAGGGCCACCATGCGCCGGGCCAGGTCCACCACCGTGCCCATGTGCTTCGAGGCCTCCCCGGCGGGGAACGACAGGAGGTCCACCCGGAGCCCCTCGTCCCGGAGGAGCCGCTCGAGGTCGGCCCCCAGGTAGTCGGCCACCGTCTCGTCGGTGACGACCACGTAGCGATGGCCGAGGGGCCGCTCGCGGAGGTCGCCCCCCACCTCGGCCAGGAGCCCCGGGCCGATGAGGATGTCGTAGCTGGCCGCCCCCAGTTCCACGCGGACCCGTTCCCAGGCCGCGCTCAGGTCTCCCATGGTCTTCATGCCTCCTCGTCCTCCCGGAGCAGCCGGCGGAAGCCCGGCTCCTGGGCGGCGAAGGCCTCGTAGGCCAGGGCCTTCAGGTCGTCCCGGATCCGGTCCGGCGCCGGGAGGTAGGGCAGCCGGGGCGCCCGTTCCTCCAGGGGCGGAAGAGGTGCCAGCGCCATCTTCTCCTGGAGCGCCTCCACGGACCCCGCGGCCGTCTCCCCGCCGAGCACCGAGACGGCCTCGGTGCGCCGGTCCAGCTCCTGGATGAAGGCCACGATCTCGTCCAGGGCGAACTTCTCCGTGAACTTCCGGATCTCCTCGTTGATGACCGCCGCCTCCTCCCGGGCCGCCTCCCAGTCGTCGTGGTAGGCGTAGACGTCGCGGAAGAGGCGCCGGTAGCTCTCCTCCACCAGGTGCCAGAACCGCCCCCGGTCCGTCCAGCCGTGGCGGTGGATCCGCCGGAGCAGCCGCCGCCGGATGGTGGGCGACCCGGCCACGTAGGGATCGTAGAAGGGCCGGTCCTCGAACCCCGCCAGCGCCAGGAACCGGTCGATGAGCTCCGGCCGCTGGAGGAGGGTGTACATCCGGGCCAGGTCGCGCCCCACCTTCTCCTCGTAGTCGCGGTTCAAGCGGCGGATCCAGTCCTCGAGGCGCTGCCGGTCCCGCTCGATGACCTTCCGGAAGCCGAAGTACTGCTGGGCGATCTCCTGCTTCACCTGGTAGGCCAGGGCCTGGGCGATGTCCTGGGTCACGGGGCCTCCGGAGAAGGACGGGCGCCGGGCGGCGCGCGGATTCGTGGCCGAAACGGCCATCCTGCACTATTCTACCTGCATGTCCTTCGGCCTGCCACGCGTCCCGGCCCTCGCCCTCCTGTGCCTGCTGGCCGCCGCGGGCGGGTGCGCGGTGCGCCCGGGCCAGGCCCCGCCGGCGCCGGACCGCGCATCCGCCCTCGCCGCCCTGCGCCTTTCGGGCCGGCGGCTCGCCAGCCTCGAGGCCGAGGGCCGCTTCCGGGTCCGGGTCGGCGGGCGGCGCCTGCCCGCCTTCAAGGGCGTCCTCCGGTGGGCCTCGGCGGCCGGGCGCGTGGAGGAACTCCGGCTCACGGGGGTCGGTCCCTTCGGCGGCACCGCCTTCGACCTCCTGGTGGCCCGCGGGTCGGCCTGGCTCTTCCTGCCCGGCGAGGGGGCCGTCTACACCGGCCTCCCGGACGGCGCCCGGCCGGGCGTGCTCCGCGATCTCCTCGCGGCCCTGGTCCACCCGGCGCTCCTCTGGCGCGGCCAGGCGCCGGAGGCCGTCCCCTGCCCCGAGGGGTCCGCCGGCGCCGCGGCCGCCTGCCTGGCGCTCCCGCTCTCCGGACCCGGGGGACTCGCCGCCGTGGACGGGGCCGGCATGGTGACGGCCCTCCGCCTGCCGGGCCTCCGGGCCGACTTCGGGGACCCGGAGCCGCTTCCCGGGATCGGGCCGTATCCCCGGAGCTGGCGCCTGGAACTCCCCGGCCGCGGCCTCCGGGTGGAGGTGGATCTCCACCGCCTCGAACCCAACCACCTCGCGCCGGGGGCGGCGTGCTTCGACCCGGCCCCCTTCCTCCGGCTCCCGACGCGCCCCCTGGCGGAGCTCCTGCGCGGGACGGCCCGGGCGGGGCCCGGCCCCGGGGGGGCCGCCGGCCGCTAGCGCCGCCGCCCCCTCGCCGCGGCGCACGGCCTTTTCACCCCCCGCCCCTTGTGCTAACCTACGCCCCGGCCCGCCGCCGGGCCCCGACCCACGTGACACCGCAGGCAGCTGCGAGAAAGGAGTCCGTTCCATGCCCCAGCGCATCGTCGTCGTGGGCGCCGTCGCCGCCGGCCCCAAGGTCGCCTGCCGGGCCCGGCGCCTGCTCCCCGACGCCCACATCACCCTCATCGACCAGGACGACCTCATCTCCTACGGGGGGTGCGGCATCCCCTACTACGTCTCCGGCGACGTCACCGACGAGAAGGAACTCCGCGAGACCAGCTTCCACGTGCTCCGCGACGCCCGGTTCTTCCGGGACGCCAAGGGCATCGACGACGTCCGCATCCTGACCCGCGTCACCGCCGTCGACCGGAAGGAGAAGCAGGTCCATATCCAGGACGTCCAGACCGGGGAGACCGGCGTCCTCCCCTACGACAAGCTGGTGCTCGCCACGGGCAGCCGGCCCAATGTGCTCCCCGTGGAGGGGCGTGACCTGGACGGCGTCTTCACCATCAGCAGCCTCCACAAGGCCATCGCCATCAAGGAGCGCATCGCCAGGGGCCAGGTGGAGAAGGCGGTGGTCATCGGCGGCGGCGCCATCGGCATCGAGATGGCCGAGGCCCTCACCGACCTCTGGGGCGTCGAGACCACCATCATCGAGTTCATGCCCCAGGTGCTGCCGCGCCTGGTGGACCGGACCCTGGCCCGCATGGTGGAGCACCACCTGCGCGAGCACGGCGTCCAGGTCTTCACCGGCGAGGGCGCCCAGCGCATCGAGGGCGACGGCGGCCGCGTCCGCCGCGTGGTGACCCCGAACCGCACCCTCGAGGCCGACCTCGTCATCATGTCGGCGGGGGTTCGGCCCCGAGGGGAACTCGCCCGGGAGGCGGGGCTCCTCTGTTCGCCCATGGGGGCCATCGTGGTCAACCGCCGGATGCAGACCTCGGACCCCGACATCTACGCCGCCGGCGACTGCGTGGAGACCCTGCACCTCGTCACCGGCAAGAAGGCCTACGCCCCCCTGGGCTCCGTGGCCAACCGGCAGGGACGGGTGGTGGCGGACAACCTGGCCGGGATCCCCAGCACCTTCGACGGCGTGGTGGGGACCTTCATCATGAAGGTCTTCGACATCTGCGTGGGGGCCACGGGCCTCAGCACGGAGGTGGCCCGGGCCGAGGGCTTCGACGCCGCCGAGGGTATGGCGGTCATGTCCGACCGGGCCCACTTCTTCCCCACCCAGGCCCTCATGTTCCTCCAGATGGTGGCCGACCGGCGCAGCCGGCGGGTCCTGGGCGTCCAGGGCGTCGGGGCCATGGGCGACGGGCTCATGGCCCGGATCGACGCCGCGGCGGCGCTCCTCCCCCGCCGGCCCACGGTGGACGACTTCGGTACCATGGAGCTGGCCTACGCGCCGCCCTTCTCCACGGCGGTGGACGTCCTGAACACCGCGGCCAACATCCTCGACAACGTGGTCTCCGGCCGCATCGCCACGGTGGAGATGGCGGAATTCCTCGACTGGATGGACGATCCCGCCCGGCACCCCGAGTGGCTCGTCCTGGATCTCCGCCATCCCCGGGAGGCCGAGCCCTTCCTGAAGCGGTTCCCGGACCGGTGGATGAACATCCCCTACGACGAGGTCCGGCCCCGCCGCGACGAGGTCCCCCGCGACCGGCGCCTCATCCTGGTCTGCAACGCCGGCACCCGGTCCTACGAGATCCAGCGGTTCCTCGTGACCATCGGCATCGACAACACCCTGGTCCTCCCCGGCGCCCTGAACGTGGCCCGCCGCCTCGGCCCCGCCTGGTGGCCCGAGGGCACCGCCGGGGACTAGTCCCGGCGGCCGCCCGCCGGCGCGGTGACACCACCCCCAAAAAAGGAGGGACACCCCATGAAACTCCACCGCCTCGCCGTCCTCGCCCTGGCCGCCTGCTGCATCGCGGCCCCGGCCGCCGCCGAGACCCTCTGCCCGCAGCCGGCCGCGGTCCGAGACAGCCTCCAGAAGGCCTTCAATCGTCCCATGACCCTCCTCTCCATCACCGCCGGTCCCGTGGAGGGCCTCTGCGAGCTCCGGGTGAGCCTGAACGGCGCCAAGCGGGTCCTCTACATCGACAGCGCCGGCCGGCACCTCATCTCGGGCCAGATCTACGACACCGCCACCGGGGAGAACCTCACCCGGACCGCCGTGAATGACCTCAACCGCTTCGGCCCCGGCGAGATGAAGCGCCTCGAGGAACTCGTGGGCTTCCGCTTCGGGAAGGCCGGCGCCCCGGCCCTCTACCTGGTCACCGACCCCCAGTGCCCCTACTGCAAGCGGGCCGAGGCCATCCTGAAGGAGATGGCGGCGGCGGGCGAGGTGGAGGTCCGGGTGCTCTTCTTCCCGCTCTCCTTCCACAAGGGAGCCAAGGAGCAGGCCGTCTCCATCCTGTGCGACAAGAAGGGCCTCGAGGGCCTGGAAAAGGGCTACCGCTCCGACAACCAGTGCCCCGGCGGGAAGCAGAAGGTGGAGGCGACCATCGGATTCCTCCGGGAAAAGGGCATCACCGGGACGCCGACCTACATCTTCCTGGACGGGCGCTTCCACGCCGGGGTGATGCAGCGGGAGGCACTCCGATCCCAGCTGAAATAGGGCGGGACCGCGCGGACGCCCACCTTGACAGGCGGAACCCGCTCAAGGTAGTTTCAGTACTCGGCGCCGCCCGGGCGGCCCGTGCGGAGGGATGGCCGAGTGGTCTAAGGCGGCGGTCTTGAAAACCGCTGTGCCGCAAGGCACCGTGGGTTCGAATCCTACTCCCTCCGCCACAGACATCGAACGGGACGGAGAGGTGACCGAGAGGCCGAAGGTGCTCGCCTGCTAAGTGAGTGTGCGCCCAAAAGCGCACCGTGGGTTCGAATCCCACCCTCTCCGCCATACATAGCCGCGGGAGACCCAGGGAAGCCTCGACTCTTCCCGGACGCCGGGCCGGGGCGGCCGTTCGCGGCGCCCGGCCTTTTGCGATGCGAGGCGGCCCGGCCGGCCCACAGGCCGGGGCACATCTCTTTTCCCCAAAGGAGCCCGTCACGACATGATGCCCAACTTCCTCTTCACGTCCGAGTCGGTCACGGAGGGCCACCCGGACAAGGTGGCCGACCAGATCTCCGACGCCATCCTGGACGCCATCCTCGCCCAGGACAAGAACGCCCGCGTGGCCTGCGAGACCCTCGTGACCACCGGGATGGCCGTCATCGCCGGCGAGATCACCACCGACTGTTACGTGGACATGCCCAAGGTGGTCCGGGGCACCATCAAGGAGATCGGCTACACCGACTCCTCCATGGGCTTCGACTGGGAGACCTGCGCCGTCCTCGTCAGCCTGGACAAGCAGTCGCCCGACATCGCCATGGGCGTGGACCGCAACGGCGACATCGGGGCCGGCGACCAGGGGCTCATGTTCGGCTACGCCTGCGACGAAACCCCCGACTTCATGCCCATGCCCATCTGGTACGCCCACCGGCTGGCCCGGCGCCTGGCCGAGGTCCGCAAGACCGGTGTCCTCCCCTTCCTCCGACCGGACGGCAAGACCCAGGTTACCATCCGGTACCTGGACAGCCGGCCGGTGGCCGCCCACTCCATCGTGGTGGCCGCCCAGCACGAACCCACGGTCTCGGAAAAGGAGGTCAAGGAGGCGGTCATCGAGGAGGTGGTCAAGAAGGTCGTGGACCCGGAGCACCTGGCGGAGACGGAGTTCTTCGTCAACAGCACCGGCCGGTTCGTCGTGGGGGGCCCCCTCGGCGACTGCGGCATGACGGGCCGCAAGATCATCGTGGACACCTACGGCGGCCGCGGCCACCACGGCGGCGGCGCCTTCTCCGGCAAGGACCCCACCAAGGTGGACCGCGCCCCCTCCTACATGGCCCGCTACGTGGCCAAGAACCTCGTGGCTGCGGGCCTCGCCCGCGAATGCGAGGTGCAGGTGGCCTACGCCATCGGGGTGCCCCGGCCCCTGTCCATCAACGTCCGCACCTTCGGGACGGAGGCCATCCCCCAGGACCGGATCGTCCAGATCATCGAGGACAACTTCAGCTTCAAGCCCAAGGACATCATCGAGTACCTGGATCTGCGCCGGCCCATCTTCAAGAAGACGGCCGCCTACGGCCACTTCGGCCGGACGGAGCCGGAGTTCACCTGGGAACGCCTCGACATGGTGGAAAAGCTCCGGGACCAGGCCGGGCTGTAAGCAGCAGAAGGGGAAACCGCTTTCCGCCGGGGCCGGCGGGGAGCTGCAGACGGGGCAGAAAACGGCGGCGGGCCCGGAAGGGCCCGCCGCCGCTCTTCGTTCTTCCTCCGGGGAACGCGGCTACTTCCGCCGCCGGCAGCCTCCCCGCTTCGCCCCGGGCTTGCAGCCCTTCTTTCCCCCCGCGAGTTCCCGCTCCTTCTCGGCCACCATGAGGCGGGTCCTCACCGCCGTGTCCGGGGTGAGGCTCATGGAGTCGATCCCGCACTCCACCAGGAAGGCGGCGAAGTCGGGGAAGTCGCTGGGGGCCTGGCCGCAGATACCGATCTTGCGCCGCTTCTTCTTGGCCGTGTCGATGACCTGGCGCACGAGGCGCTTGACCGCCTCGTTGCGCTCGTCGTAGATGTGGGCGACGAGTTCCGAGTCGCGGTCGAGGCCCAGGGTGAGCTGGGTGAGGTCGTTGGAGCCGATGGAGAAGCCGTCGAAGACCTCCGCGAACTGGTCGGCCAGGACGACGTTGCTCGGGATCTCGCACATCACGTAGACCTCGAGGCCGTTGTCACCCTGGACGAGGCCGTGCTTCTTCATGACGCCGATGACCTTCTTCCCCTCCTCCACCGTGCGGCAGAAGGGGATCATGACCTTCACGTTGGTGAGCCCCATCTCGTCGCGGACCTTGCGCAGCGCCTGGCACTCCAGGGCGAAGGCGGGCTCGAAGGCCGGGGCGTAGTACCGGGAGGCCCCACGCCAGCCGATCATGGGGTTGTGTTCCTCCGGCTCGTAGAGGGCGCCGCCGATGAGGTTGGCGTACTCGTTGCTCTTGAAGTCCGAGAGGCGGACGATCACGTCGTTGGGCCAGAAACCGGCGGCGATCCGGGCGACCCCCTGGGCGAGGGTGTCCACGAAGAAGGCCGACTTGTCCTTGTAGGCCAGGGTCCGTTCCTCGATGGCCTGGACCACCTCGCGGACCGCCGCGTCGTTGCGGGCCTTGCGCTTGAGGTTCTTGAAGTCGAGGAGGGCGAGCGGATGGATGCCGATGTGGGAGTTGATGATGAACTCCAGCCGGGCCAGGCCCACCCCGTCGTTGGGGATCTGCCCCTGGGAGAAGGCCTGCTCCGGGATCCCGACGTTCATCATGATCTTGGTCCGGGTCTTGGGCACCTCGCGGAGATCCAACCGCTGGACCTCGAACTTGAGGAGGCCCTCGTAGACCCGGCCCTCTTCCCCCTCGGCGCACGAGACGGTGACCTTCTGCCCGTGGCGGATGGCCTCGGTCCCGTTCTCGGTGCCCACCACGCAGGGGATGCCCAGCTCCCGCGAGACGATGGCCGCGTGGCAGGTCCGGCCGCCGCGGTTGGTGACGATGGCCGAGGCCACCTTCATGATGGGCTCCCAGTCGGGGTCCGTCATGTCGGTGACCAGGACCTCGCCCTTCTTGAACTTGCTGATGTCGCTGACGCTCTTGATGACGTTGGCCCTTCCCTGGCCGATCTTGCTACCCACGGCCTTCCCGGTGGCCAGCACCTTCCCGCTCTCCTTGAGGACGTAGGTCTCGTAGAAGGAGGTGTCGCGCTGGGAATGAACCGTCTCGGGGCGGGCCTGGACGATGAAGAGGCCGCCGGTGCCGACCTTCTTCCCGTCGCCGTCCTTGGCCCACTCGATGTCCATGGCCTTGCCGTAGTGGCGCTCGATGATGCAGGCCCACTTGGCCAGGGTGATGAGCTCGTCGTCGGAGAGGACGAACCGGTTCCGCTCGGCCTGGGTGGTGACCTTGTTGGTGACCGGCCTCCTCGGGTTCTTGGTGTAGACCATCTTCTTCTGCTTGAGCCCGAGCCGCTTGCTCACCACCGGCCGGTGGCCCGTCTCGAGGGTGGGCTTGAAGACGTAGAACTCGTCCGGGTTCACCGCGCCCTGGACCACGTTCTCGCCGAGGCCCCATGCGCCGGTGATGTAGACCACCTTGTCGAAGCCGCTCTCGGTGTCCATGGTGAACATGACGCCGGAGCTGGCGCTGTCGCTCCGGACCATCTTCTGGACGGCGATGGAGAGGTAGACGTCGAAGTGGCCGAAGCCCTTGTCGTGGCGGTAGGAGATGGCGCGATCGGTGAAGAGGCTGGCGAAGCACCGGTGGCAGGCGTCGAGGAGCATCTCGGGCCCGCGGATGTTGAGATAGGTCTCCTGCTGGCCCGCGAAGGAGGCGTCGGGAAGGTCCTCGGCGGTGGCGGAGGAGCGGACGGCCACGTCCACGTCCGGGCCGTAGATCTTCTCCATCCGGCGGTAGGCGGCGACGATCTCCTTCTCGAGGTCCTCGGGGAAGGGGGCCTTCAGGATGATGTCCCGGACCTTCTTGCCGCGGGCCTGGAGGTTCTTCATGTTGTGGGTGTCGAGCCCCTCCAGGGCCTTTCGGATGGCACCCTCGATACCGGCGTCCTTCAGGAGGTGGATGTAGGCCTCGGCCGTGATGGCGAAGCCGTTCGGGACCTGGACCCCCTTGGAGGTGAGGTGCCGGTACATCTCGCCCAGGGAAGCGTTCTTCCCCCCGACGAGCGGCACGTCCTTGATCCCGATCTCCTCGAACCACAAGATGAATGGTTTCCGGCTCATGTCGAAGGCTCCTCCCTCCTGCTCCGGTTTGGATGCCAGACCTCGGCCCCTCCGCCGGCACGACCCGACCATCGGCGGCAGGCGCACCGCCCGGGGTGAAAGGCCAAAAAAGGCGTGGTGAATGAATGGCTATTCAGGCTCACGAATTTAGCAACCGCCCCGGATCGTTGTCAACCGCCGCGCGGCCTTCCAGGACCACCACGGCCACGCCGAAGGCCCGCTCGTGGGAGAGGCTGACGTGCCAGGCGGTGGCGCCGAGCCGGCGGGCGCGGTCCAGGGCCGCCCCGGTGAGCCCGAGGACGGGCCGGCCGGAGGGCTCGTGGCGCACCGAGATCTGCCGCCAGGCCACCCCGGCCCGCATCCCCGTCCCGAGGGCCTTGGAACAGGCCTCCTTGGCGGCGAAGCGCAGGGCGAGGTTCTCGGCGGGACGCCGGGACCGGCGGCAGTAGGCCCGCTCCTCCGGCGTGAAGACCCGCCCGAGAAACCGCTCCCCCCACCGGTCCACGGCCCGCGCGATCCGGTCGATCTCCACGATGTCCACCCCGAGGCCGACGATCACGCCCGCCTCCTTCCGGCGGCCCGCGCCGGGCGTCCGGCGCCGCGGGGGACGGCCCGGGGGCGGGGCGGCGCCATCAGCATCCCTTGACCAGGGCCAGCATCTCCCGCACAGCCCGCTCCATGCCCACGAGCACGGCCCGGGCCACCACGGCGTGGCCGATGCTGAACTCCTCGATCTCGCTCACCGAGGCCATCCGGGCGGTGTTCCGGTAGTCGAGGCCGTGGCCGGCGTGGACCCGGAGCCCGAGGTCCCGGGCGGCCCGGGCCGCCGCCACCACGGCCTCGAACTCCCGGTCGCGGGCCTCGGCCCCGCGGGCCTCGGCGTAGCGCCCGGTGTGGATCTCCACGCAGTCGGCCCCCGTGCGCCCGGCCGCCTCCACCTGGGCGGCCTCCGGGTCCACGAAGAGGCTCACCGGTACGCCGGCGTCGTGGAGCCGCGCCACCGCCTCCCGGATGTGCCCCTCGTGGGCCGCCACGTCCAGCCCCCCCTCGGTGGTCAGTTCCCGGCGCTTTTCCGGCACCAGGGTCACGATGTCGGGCCGGATCTCCGAGGCGATAGCGATCATCTCGTCCGTGGCCGCCATCTCCAGGGTGAGCCGCGTCTTCAGGATCTGCCGCAACACGCGGACGTCCCGGTCCTTGATGTGCCGCCGGTCCTCCCTGAGGTGCACCACCACGCCGTCGGCCCCGGCCAGTTCCACCAGCACCGCGGCCTGGACCGGGTCGGGCTCGGCGGCGAGCCGCGCCTCCCGGACCGTGGCCACGTGGTCCACGTTGATGCAAAGGTCCGCCATGATTCCCTCCTTGTCGAGTCTGTCCATGAGGGCCCGCTCCCGGGCCTCCATGCGGCGGGCCTCGGCGGCCCCCGCCTCGTGGTCCTCGCCCAGGAGATGCACGACGCCGTGGACGAGGAGCTCGAGGAGGCGCCGATGGAGGCCGACGCCGCCCGCCTCCGCCTCTCTCCGGGCGGCGTCCACGCAGAGCACCACGTCGCCGAGAAGACCCGCCCCCGGCGCCCCGCCCTCCCCCTGGGCGAAGGAGATGACGTTGGTGGTCCACGGCCGCCCCAGCCACCGGCCGTTGAGCTCGGCCATGGCCGCATCTGCCACAAGGAGGACGCTCAGCTCCGCCTCGGCCAGCCCCGCCGCCCGGAGCAGCCGGCCGGCGGCCCGTTCGAGGTACCGGAGGGGCACCGCCCCCGGGTACTCGCTGCGCACCTCCGCGGGCACGGCACGCCTCAGCCGGCCCCGGGAACCGGGGCGCCCTCGCCGGGAGGCCGCCCGCCGCCCCTCCGGGCCTCGTGGTCTTCGTAGGCCTGGATGATCCGCCGCACCAGCCGGTGCCGGACCACGTCCAGGTGGGTGAAGTGGATGAAGGCGATGCCCGGGACGCCGCGCAGGATCGCCTCGGCCTCGACCAGCCCGGAGGCCTGCTTCTCCGGGAGGTCGATCTGGGTGACGTCCCCCGTGATGACCGCCTTGGACCCGTAGCCGAGGCGGGTGAGAAACATCTTCATCTGCTCCGAGGTGGTGTTCTGGGCCTCGTCCAAGATCACGAAGGCCTCGTTCAGGGTCCGACCCCGCATGAAGGCCAGGGGGGCCACCTCGATCACCCCCCGGTCCAGGAGGCGCGAGGCCCGGTCCAGGGGCAGCATGTCGTAGAGGGCGTCGTAGAGGGGCCGGAGGTAGGGGTTGACCTTCTCCGCGAGATCCCCCGGCAAAAAGCCCAGCCGTTCCCCGGCCTCCACGGCGGGCCGGGCCAGGACGATCCGGGCCGCCTCCTCCCTCACCAGGGCCGCCACGGCCATGGCCATGGCGAGATAGGTCTTGCCGGTGCCGGCCGGGCCGATGCCGAAGACGATGTCGTGGCGGCGGATGGCGTCGACGTAGGCCTTCTGGGCGAGGCTCTTGGGCGTCACCACCCGGCGGCCGGAGCTGATGAAGATCTTGTCGAGGAAGATCTCGCGGAGGTCGGCCCCGGGATCGGCGCTCAGGATCTGTGCGGCGAACTCCACGTCGCCCTCGAAGAGGGGGTAGCCCTCCCGGAGGAGGCCGTAGAGCTGGGCCACGGCCCGGTCCGCCAGCTCCACCCCGGCCGCGTCGCCGGCGAGGGTGACCTGGTTGCCCCGCACGTGGCACTCGACGCCGAGCGCCTCCTCCAGCGCGTGGAGATTTCGACCCTGCTCCCCATAGAGGGCCCGCGCCAGCTGGTTGTCCTCGAAGGTCCGGACCTTCTCCGCCATGCGACGCCCCGCCTCCGCCTAGGCCCCGGCCAGGGCCCGGTCGTAGTACTTGCCCACCCCGTACTCCGTCCGCCGGAGGAACTTCTCCCACGGCGGACCGATGATCTGCATCTCCGGGTGGTGCTTCTGGACCTCGAGGGCGATGCGCATCTCGATCGTGCACCCCGTGCTGTAGGTGGCGTCCTTGCCCACCCACTCCGGGGGCACCTTCTCGCCCATGAGCTCGAAGGCCTTTTCTATATCCTCCACCGTCTGAAAACGCCAGATGTCGATGAGACCGCTCCGCTGGACGATCTCCCACATGTACATGAGGTCGTCGCCGTCCATGCCGGGCTCGAAGTGCTCGGCGGGGTTGATGACCACCACCCCTTCCTGCCGCTCCCGGAGATGGCGGACGAAGACCCCGAGGACGCGCTTGGCCGTGGCGAGCTGGTTGGGGATGCTCCCCACGATGGCGCTGTAGAACATGATGCTCTTTCCGCGGCGCTTCTGGACGGCCAGCTGGTCGATGAGGGCCTGGGCCTTGGCGGCGAGGTCCGCCTCCGAGAACCGGACCGCGGCGGGGTGGCGGGGCTTGACCTCGAGCCGGACCCGCCCGGGGCCGGCGCCGAAGACGTTCAGGATGTCCCGGGTGAAGCGGAACCGGGACCGAAGGAGGCAGGCCGCGTCCCCCCCGTCCCGGTTCACCACGGCGTCCACCTCCTTGAAGGCCCGGGCGAAGGTGACGGAGGTGAGCAGCGGGTTGAAGCGCTCCTGGGTGCCGTCCGAGATCACGAAGAGCATCTTGTCGCTCTTGAGCTTCTCCAGCAGGGCCTTCTTGGAGATCCGGGGGTCGGTGACCACCTCGGCGTCCCGCAGGGCCTCCTCCAGGTAGGGATCCTCCAGGACGTCGGCCAGGGTCACCGCCTCGTAGTAGAAGGCCTGCTTCACCGCGAGGATGACCTTCACCCCCATCCGGATCAGGAGCCGGATGACCTCGAGGTCCAGGAGGACCTCCCCGGCCGAGCTCCCCATCCAGAGGAGGTAGCGGCGCGGCCCCGGCCGCCGCCACTCGTCGAGCCGCGCGCAGAGCCATCCCCAGCCCTCGCCCTCGAGGGGAGCGGCCATCCAGGCGCGAAGATCCGCCTCGGACGGGGGCGTATCCAGGGTCCAGATCTCGGGACGGCCCGCGAGGGCCAAGAGGCGCCGGACCTGGAGGAGCAGGATCCGCCGCTCGAGGTCCGAGAGCCCCTCCCCGGCCCCGGCGTCGAGCCCCTCCGGGTCGTTCAGCGCCCGGCGAAAGGCCTCGGAGTCGAGGAGGCGGCGGACCCGCCGGTTGCGCCGCTCCTTCTCGGCGGCCAGGGGACGGTCGATCTCGCTGATGCGGGTGAAGATCTGGAGGAGCCGCTTCTCGAGGCGGCCGGGGAGGATCACCAGGGAGGCCGTCTCGTGCCGGAACTTGGTCCGGAGGAGGCTCAGGAGGAACCGGCGGCGGTAGTCGTCCTCCACCACGGATCGGACTAGGGGCTCCAACCGCTGCCAGACCTCCAGGTAGGCCAGGGGGAGGCGCTCGTCGGCGCGGCGCTCGATGATGGCCTCGAAGACCTCGTCGGCGCAGGGGTAGTAGTGGAGTTCGTCGCCCATGTAGACGATGAACCGGAGCTGCTCCGGGGAGGCCACCTCGTCCGGGAAGACCTCGTAGGCCAGGTGGTTCTCGGTGTAGAAGTTGGCGATCCAGGCGTCGCGTTCCGGGTCGCGGCCGGGCTCGGCGACGGGCGTCCGATCTTCCACCGCCGGCCTCAGAACATCTTCTTCTTGATGAAGACGTAGACCACGATGCCCGAGAGCACGAAGGAGAACCCCATGGTCATGGCGAAGGCGTGGGGGGAATGCTGGAAGGGCAGCTGCACGTTCATGCCGTAGATGCTGGCCACGAGGTTCGGCAGCATGAGGACGATGGTCACCGAGGTGAGGAATTTCATCACGATGTTCAGGTTGTTGGAGATCACCGAGGCGTAGGCGTCCATCATGCCGGAGAGGATGTCGCTGTAGATCTTGGCCATCTCGATGGCCTGCTGGTTCTCGGTGAGGGCGTCCTCGAGGATGTCCTCGTCCTCCTCGCCGATGGTGATGTAGCGCCCGCTCTGGAGCCGCGCCATGACGAGGTCGTTGGCCCGGAGGCTCGTGTTGAAGTAGACCAGGCTCTTTTCGAGGTTGAGGAGCTTGATGAGCTCCTTGTTGCGGACCGAGCGGTGGAGCTGCTCCTCGTACTCGTTGGTCAGCCGGTCGATGAAGCGGAGGTGGCGGAGATACTCGTAGGCGATCCGGAGAAAGACCTGGAAGATGAACCGGGTCTTGTTGGACAGCATGGGCGGCCGCAGGCGCGGCGTCTGGGTGAGCCCCTCGATGAGCTGGGTCTCCTTGAGGCACACCGTGACCATGGCGTCATCGGTGAGGACGATGCCGAGGGGGATGGTCTCGTAGCGGACGTAGTCGTCCTCGTGCCGGGGATCGGGGATCTTGACGATGATGAGGAGCTGGTCTTCCTCCCGCTCCACCCGGGAGGTCTCCTCCTCGTCGAGGGGATACCTCAGGAACTCGGGAAGAATACCGAGGTCCTCCTGCACCCGGGCCAGTTCCTCCGGGGTGGGAGCCACGAGGTTGACCCAGCAGCCGGGCCCGAACTCCGGGCTCCGTTCCATGCCATTGCCGTTTGGACGGAAGATAGTAAGCACGGCTCGTGATACCCCGCTGGCGGGACGACGTGGGTCAAACTCGGGTAAGGATCGCTGTCCACCTTACGGCTCCCGGCTCCATCGGAAAAAGTCACCTATTCCTATCACGGGGCCACTGCAAGGTCAAGAAAACCGGCCGGCGGCGGGGCGCGACGGCGCCTTGCCCGCCCCCGTTCCCTCTGTTAAAAACCCGGCATGGAAACGGACGCCGCGGACCTCGTGGACACCCACGCCCACCTCGACATGCCGCCCCTTCGGGAGGCGGTGGACGAGGTGCTCGACCGGGCCGCCCGGGCGGGGGTCCGCCAGGTCGTGGCCGTGGGCACCGACCCGGACAGCTCCCGGGCGGCCCTGGACCTCGCCCGCCGCCACCCCGGCGTTTACGCCGCCGTGGGCGTCCACCCCCACGACGCCGCCCGGCTCGACGAGGCCGCCATGGAACGCCTCGCCGCGCTCTGCCGGGAGGAAAAGGTCGTGGCCGTGGGCGAGATCGGCCTCGATTTCTACCGGAACCGGGCGCCGGCGGAGCTTCAGGCCTCGGCCCTGCGCCGCCAGCTGGCCCTGGCCCTGGAGGCGGGGCTCCCCGTGATCCTCCACGCCCGGGCGGCGGACGAGGCCCTCTGCGCCATCCTCGCGGAGACGGCGGGCCCGGGCCTCCGGGGCGTGGTCCACTGCTTCACCGGGGCCCCGGAGACGGCGGAACGGCTCGTGGAGCTGGGCCTCCACGTCTCCTTCACCGGGATCGTCACCTTCCCCGGGGCCGAGGCGGTGCGGGAGGCGGTCCGGGCCGTCCCCCCGGACCGGCTGCTGGTGGAGACGGATGCCCCCTACCTCGCACCCGTGCCCCATCGCGGCCGGCCCAACGAGCCCGCCTTCGTCGTCCACGTGGCCCGCCGCGTGGGCGAGTTGAAGGGCATGACCTTCGAAGAGGTGGCCGCGTGCACCAGCGCCAACGCCCGGGCCCTTTTCGGGCTGCCACACCCCTGATCCTGGCCTCGGCCTCCCCGAGGCGGCGGGAGCTCTTGGCCTCCCTCGGCCTCGACTTCGAGGTGGTGCCGAGCCAGGCCCCGGAACCCCCGCCGATGGCCGGGGAGCGGCCCGACGCCTACGCCCTGCGCCTGGCCCGGGCCAAGGCCCTCGACGTGGCGGCGCCCCGCCCCGGCGCCCTGGTCATCGGCGCGGACACCATCGTGGTCCTCGGGGACCGCGTGCTGGGAAAGCCCCGGGACGCCGCCGACGCCATGGCCACCCTCACCCGGCTGGCCGGGCGCACCCACGTGGTGATCACGGCCTGCTGCCTGGCCGGGGCCGGCGGCGCCGTCCGGGAGTTTGCCGTGGAGACCCGGGTGCGGCTGGCCCACCCCGGGCAGGAGGCGCTGGCCGCCTACGCCGCCGGCGGCGAGCCCCTGGACAAGGCGGGCAGCTATGCCATCCAGGGGGCCGGGGCCTTCCTGGTGGAACGGATCGAGGGCTCCCCTTCCAACGTGATCGGCCTGCCCCTCAAGGAACTGGCCGCCGCCCTCGTGGAACTGGAGGCCATACGCCCCGCCTCCCCGGGGCCGGCGGCCGGCGGCCGGGGCCCGGCATGATCGCGCGCGCGCTCGACGAGATCCGCCGCCGCATCGCCCGGGCCGAGGCCCGGGCGGGCCGCGCCCCCGGCGGCACCCGGCTGCTGGCGGTCACCAAGACCGTCCCCGCCGACCGGGTCCGCGCGGCCGCGGCGGCGGGGCAGCGGCTCTTCGGGGAGAACTACCTCCAGGAGGCCCGGGCCAAGCTGGCCGATCTCCAGGACCTCCGCCCGGAGACCACCTGGCACTTCATCGGCCGCCTCCAGCGGAACAAGGCCCGGGCGGCGGTGGAGCTCTTCGACTGCATCGAGAGCCTCGACGGGCTCAAGCTCGCCCGCACCCTGGACCGCCTGGCCGGGGAGGCCGGGCGCCGCCTCGCCGTCCTGGTGCAGGTGGACCTCGCGGGCGAGCCCACCAAGGGCGGCGTTGCCGCCGACGAGCTGCCCACCTTCCTGGAGGCGGTCTTCCGCCTGCCGAACCTCTCGGTGGAGGGGCTCATGTGCCTGCCGCCCTGGCGGGAGGACCCGGAAGAGGTCCGTCCCTACTTCCGGCGTCTCCGCCGGCTCCGGGACGAGGCCGTCCGGGCCGGGGCCCCGCCCGGGTTCCGGGAGCTCTCCATGGGCATGTCCCACGACTTCGAGGTGGCCGTGGAGGAAGGCGCCACCCTGGTCCGGGTGGGGACCGCCCTCTTCGGCCCCCGGCCGAAACGCCCCGAGGCGTGACGGCGTCCCGCAGGCGAGCGCGGCCCCGCGTCCCGGCCGAGGCACCGGGACTGCATCCGTGCGGGCGCGGGCCCCGGAGGACCACCTCCGCACGGGCCCTCGAGGCGCCCGGAGCCCCTTCCGAATCCCGCGGTGCTCCCGGATGGGGTATCATGTGCGCCACGAGGCCAGAGAGGAAGACGGCCCCGCCGAAAGGCCTCCGAGTGGACCGCCGAGCAAAGATCGCCGAATGCAAGGCGCGAGGATATCGAGGAACGCGGCGCACTTAAGCCCGCCGCGACGAGAGCATCCGAAGCAACGCCGCAGTTGGCGTATTTTTGCGACGCCGTCGAGGAAGGAGCGACGCCATGTACGAGATCTTCTGCCGCACCCACTTCTCCGCCGCCCACTACCTCCGGGACTACCCGGGCGACTGCGAGCACCTCCACGGCCATAACTGGGAGGTGGAGGCCGTGGTCCGCGCCGAGGGCCTGAACGAGATCGGCGTGGGCATCGACTTCCGCGACCTCAAGGCCGCCCTCGGCACCGTCCTGGAGGAACTGGACCACACCAACATCAACGACCACCCGGCCTTCCAGGACCGCAACCCCTCCTCGGAGCACCTGGCGGCCTACATCCACCGGCGCCTCGGCGAGGAGATCGCCGCCCACCCCGGGGTCCGGGTCGCCCGGGTCACGGTCTGCGAGACCCCGAAGACGGGGGTCACCTACATCGAGGACCCCTCGAGCGGCGGGGCCGCCGGCTGAGGGCCGCCGTGCCCCGCGTCGCCGAGACCTTCACGAGCCTCCAGGGGGAGGGGACCGCCGCCGGCCGGCCGTGTTTCTTCATCCGGATGGCGGGGTGCAACCTCCGGTGCACCTACTGCGACACGGCCTACGCCTGGGAGGGCGGGGAGACGATCCCCCCGGGCGGCCTGGTGGGGCGCTGGCGCGAAAGCGGCGTGCCCCTGGTGGAGGTGACAGGCGGCGAGCCCCTCCTCCAGCCCGAGACCCCGGAACTGCTCGGGCGGCTCCTCGCGGCGGGGGCCGAGGTCCTGCTCGAGACCAACGGGAGCCTCCCCCTCGACCCCGTCCCGCCCGGCGTCACCTGCATCGTGGACCGCAAGACCCCCGGCAGCGGCGTGGCCGGCGCCTGGCGCCCGGAGAACCTCGCCCGGCTCCGGGCCGGCGACCAGGTGAAGTTCGTGCTGACCGGCCGGGCGGACTACGACTGGGCCGTGGCGGAGCTTGGGGGCTGGCGCCTGCCGCCGGGGGTGGAGGTCCTCTTCTCCCCGGCCTGGGGCCGGCTGGCACCGGCCGATCTGGCCGAGTGGATCCTTGCGGACCGCCTGCCGGTCCGCTTCCAGCTCCAGCTCCACAAGCTGCTCTGGGGAGACAGGCAGGGCGTCTAGGGCCCGGTTCGGGCCACCGGCGACACGACGGCCCCGACCTTGCGCCGCTGCGCCCCCGCGGGTATAGAAACGGGGCCGGCGGGGGTGTTTTCACCCCGCCTCCTGGAGCCTTCCATGCACACCGAACCCTCCGTCCCACCCCGCCCCGAGATCTCCGTGGTGGTACCGGTCTACAACGAGGCCCCCAACCTCGCCCCCCTGGCGGAGCGCCTGGTGGCGCACCTCCGGCCCCTGGGCCGGTCCTTCGAGATCGTCTTCGTGGACGACGGGAGCACCGACGGCAGCCAGGAGCTCTACGCCGGGCTCAAGGAACGGTTCCCGGAGCTCCGGGTGGTGGTCTTCCGCCGCAACTTCGGCCAGAGCGCGGCCATGACCGCCGGCTTCGACCATGCCCGAGGCGACGTGGTGGTCTCCATGGACGGCGACCTCCAGAACGACCCCGCCGACATCCCCCGGCTGGTGGCCAAGCTCGAGGAGGGCTACGACATGGTCAGCGGCTGGCGCCGCGACCGGAAGGACCCCTTCCTCTCCCGGCGCCTCCCCTCGGTGCTCGCCAACCGTCTCATCGGCTGGTCCACCGGGGTCCGCCTCCACGACTACGGCTGCTCCCTCAAGGCCTACACCCGCGACGTGGCGAAGAACCTCGTCCTCTACGGGGAACTCCACCGCTTCATCCCGGTGCTCGCCCACCTCTACGGCGCCCGGGTGGCCGAGGTGGAGGTCACCCACCATCCCCGCCGCATGGGGACGAGCAAGTACGGGATCGGCCGGACCTACCGGGTGCTCCTGGACCTCCTCCTCATGCTCTTCTTCCAGAAGTTCGCCACGCGGCCCCTCCAGTTCTTCGGCCTGAGCGGCGGTCTCCTCTTCGCGGCCGGGGTCCTGGTGGAGGGCTACCTCACCTGGGTGAAACTCTGGCTGGGCCAGGACATCGGGCACCGGCCCCTGCTGCTGCTGGGGGCGCTGCTCGTCATCACCGGCCTCGTGCTGGCGGGCATCGGGCTCCTGGCCGAGCTGGTGGTCCGGACCTACTACGAGTCCTCCGGCCGGCGCATCTATACCGTGCGGCGGGTCATCGAATAATGATGACGGCGTCGGAAAAAACCGCCCACCGCGGCGTTGCTTCGGATGTTCTCGTCATTGCGGCGTACTTAAGTACGCCTCAATCCTCGACATCATCGCACCTTGCCTTCGGCGTTCTTCGCTTAGCCATCCACCCAGAGGCCTTCTTGCGAGGTCATCGCGTGATGGCGTCGTGCCCGCCGGCGACGCCCGCCTAGCCGTCCCGCCTTGACCGCGTCACACGGCCATCACGGAGCAGAAACCCGCCGCCGGGGCGCCGGGCGGCTGGCGGCCCGGCTGGGGGTGAGCCTCGGGCTCCTGGCCTGGCTCGTCTCCCGCGTGGAACCCGGCGAGCTGGCCGCCTCCTTCGGGGCGGTCCCCGCGGGGGCCGCGGCCGCGGCCCTCGCCCTCTACCTGGGATCCCAGCTGGCGAGCAGCCTCCGGTGGTTCCTCCTGGCCGGGGCCCTGGGCTTCGGCGGGGCCTGGCGGCGTTACCTCGGCGCCTACTTCGCCGGGATGTTCTTCAACCTCTTCCTGCCCACGAGCATCGGGGGCGACGTCTGGAAGGTCTTCTGGCTGGCCGGCGGGGAGCCGAGGCGGCTCAGGGCCGCCGCCACGGTGCTGGCCGACCGGGCCCTCGGCTTCGCGGCCATGTTCCTCCTGGGGGCGCTGGCGGTGACGGCGGCCGACCCGGGGGCGGCGGCCCGGTTCCGGTGGCCCCTGGTGGGTGCGGCCGCAGCCGCGGCGGGTCTCGCCGTGCTGGCCGCCGCGGCGCCCGGCCTCCTCCGCCGGCTCTTTCCGGCCTCGGCCGGCCGGCTCCAGGCCCTGGAGGAGCTGGCCCGGCACCCGGCGCGGGTCGGCGCGGCCTTCGGCCTCTCCCTGCTCCTCCAGGGGCTCTGCATGGGGGCCGTGGCGGTGCTCGGCCGGGGCATGGGGCTGGCGCCCCCCGTCGCCTTCTACTACGCCGTCTTTCCGCTCATCGCCCTGGCCTCCCTGCTCCCCGTGAGCTTCAACGGGATCGGGGTCCGGGAGGGCGGCTTCGTCTTCTTCCTCGGCATCGAGGGCGTGCCCGCCGGCCAGGCCCTCACCCTGGGGCTCACCTTCTTCGGGGTCCAGGTGGCGGCGAGCCTCCTGGGGGGCCTGGCCTACGGAGTCGGCCTCCACGGAGGCCGGGCGGGGGGTGCGGCATGAGGGCGGCACCGGCGGCGACCGGCGGGGACGCGGCCCTGTGGCACCGGCGCTTCCTGGTGCTCTTCTTCGGCGTCCTCGCCCTCCGGGTGGCGATCCTGGCCCTCCTGCGGCTGGACCTCTCCCCGGACGAGGCCTACTACTGGGACTGGTCGCGCCGGCTCGACTGGGGCTACTACAGCAAGCCGCCCATGGTGGCCTGGATCATCGCCGGGGCCGTAGATATCTTCGGGCACAGCGCCCTCGGCGTGCGGCTGCCGGCGGCGGTCCTCGGCACCGTCACCCTCTGGGGGGTCTACCTCCTCGGCCGCCGGCTCTTCTCGGCCCGGGCGGGGTTCTGGGCCGCGGCGGCCGCCGCGGCCCTGCCCGGAAGCGCCGTCCTCTGCCTGGCCATGACCATCGACGCCCCCCTGGTCTGCTGCTGGTCCCTGGCCCTCTTCACCTTCTGGCGGGCGGCGGAAGGCGGACGGGGCCACGCCGGCTGGTGGCTCCTCACCGGGGCCCTCGTGGGTGCGGGACTCCTTTCCAAGCAGACCATGGCGGCCTTCTGGCCGCTGGCGGGGCTCTTCCTCGCGGCGGATCCCGGCCGGCGGCGCCTCCTGCGCTCCCCGTGGCCCTATGCGGCGGTCCTGGCAAGCGGCCTGATGGTCGCCCCGGTGCTCGCATGGAACGCCCGCCACGGCTGGATCACCTTCCGCCACACCGCCCACCACTTCCACGCCGCGGGGGGGGCGGTCTCCCTGAAGACCTTCTTGGCCTTCGCCGGCTCCCAGCTCGGCGTGGTCTCCCCCATCCTCTGGGGGCTCGCCCTCTGGGTGGGCGGGGCCTGGCTCGCCCGGGCCCGCCGGGCACACGGACCCGTGGCCTTCCTGCTGGCCATGAGCACGGTCCCGGTCTTCGGGGTCCTGGCCCTCTCCCTCCACCAGCCCGTCAACGCCAACTGGGCCGCCCCCTTCCACCTCGGCTCGCTGGTGCTCCTGGCCGGCTGGGCCGAGGGGGCCGTGGATCGGCCCGCCCCGCCCCCCGGGCGGCGGGTCCGCCTCTTCCGGGCCGGGGTCTGGACCGCCGCCGCCATGAGCCTCCTCCTCTACGCCGTGCCCCCGGCGGTGGTCCGTTCACCCCTGGCCGGGGGACGTCTCGACCCCACGGTGCGGGTCCGGGGGTGGGCCGAGCTGGGGCGCGAGGTGGGCCGGGTTCTGGACGGCCTCCCGGGCCGGGAGCGGATGGTCGTCCTCTCCCGGCGGCGTCAGGTCGTCTCCGAGCTCGCCTTCTACCTGCCCCGGGGGCTTCCCGTGGCCCGCTGGAGCGTCCCCGGGGAGGGGGTGCGGTCCCAGTACGAGCTCTGGCCGGAGCTCCTCGAGGCCGCGGCGGGCCGAGACGCCCTGGTGGTGCTGGAGCCCGGGGACCCGCTCCTGCCCATCGTGGCACGGGACTTCACCGAGCTCCGGCCCCTGGGGGAGGTGGAGGCGGTCCTCGGACCGGCGGGCACGCGGCGCCTCGCCCTCTACCTGGGCCGCGGGTTCCGGCGGGGAGGCCGCCGGTGACGGCCGCCCTGGACGCGATTCTCCGGGCGGACCGGGCCCTCTTCCTCTGCCTGAACCATGCCCGGAACCCGGTCTTCGACTGGCTCATGCCGGCCCTGTCCGACCTGAAGCTCTTCCTGCCGGTGCTCGTTCCTGTTCTCGCCTGGCGGCTCTGGCGGGGGGGGCGGCGGGAACGGGTGATGTGGCTCGGCCTCGTCGCCGCCGTGGTGGCGGCGGACCTCGCCTGCGCCCGGCTCATCAAGCCCCTGGTGGGCCGGATGCGGCCCTACGTGGACCTCGACGGCGTCTGGGTGGCCTCGGGCTGGAAGTGGTTCGTCACCAACCCGACCATCCGGGCCTACGCGGGGCCGAGCCTGTCCTGGCCCTCGTGCCACGCGGCCAACATCTGGACCGCCGGGGCCTACCTCGCCCGCTGGCGGCCCCGGTGGTGGCCCGGTCTCCTACCGCTGGCCCTGGCGGTTTCCTACTCCAGGATTTATCTTGGCGAGCACTATCCCCTGGACGTCCTCGGCGGGGCGCTGCTCGGCGCCGCCTGGGGCTGGGGGCTCGCCTGCCTCCTGCGCCGCCGGGTGGAGGGGGGCCGGACGACGAGGAGGACACCATGAAGGTCACCATCTTCGGCTGCGGTTACGTGGGCCTCGTCACGGGGGCCTGCTTCGCCGAGGTCGGCAACGAGGTCCTGTGCGTGGACGTGGACGCGGCGCGGGTCGAGCGGCTCAACGCGGGCGAGGTGCCCATCTTCGAGCCGGGGCTCGAGGACCTCGTCCACCGGAACACCGCCGCGGGCCGCCTCGCCTTCACCACCGACCCCGCCGAGGCGGTGGCGCACGGTCTCTTCCAGATGATCGCGGTGGGCACCCCGCCCGACGAGGACGGCTCGGCGGATCTGCGCCACGTGCTCGACGTGGCCCGGACCATCGGGGCCCACATGGACGGGTACCGGGTGGTGGTGGACAAGTCCACGGTGCCCGTGGGCACCGCCGACCGGGTCCGGGAGGCGGTGGCCGCCGAGCTCCACCGGCGCGGGGTGCAGGTGGAATTCGACGTGGTCTGCAACCCGGAGTTCCTCAAGGAGGGGGAGGCGGTGGAGGACTTCATGAAACCCGAGCGGATCGTGGTGGGCGCCGACAACCCCCGAACCGTCGAGCTCCTGAAGCTCCTCTACGCCCCCTTCAACCGGAACCACGAGCGCATGGTGATCATGGACGTCCGCTCCGCGGAACTGACCAAGTACGCCGCCAACGCCATGCTGGCCACCAAGATCAGCTTCATGAACGAGATGGCGAACCTGGCCGAGCGCCTGGGGGCGGACATCGAGAAGGTCCGGGTGGGGATCGGCTCCGACTCGCGGATCGGCTACGCCTTCATCTACCCCGGTTGCGGCTACGGCGGCTCCTGCTTCCCCAAGGACGTCAAGGCCTTGGAGCGCATGGCGGCCGCCGCGGGCTACGAGGCGCGCCTCCTGGCCGCCGTGGAAGACGTGAACCGGCGGCAGAAGGAGGTCCTCCTCCGCAAGATGGAGGCCCACTACGGCGACCGGCTCCCGGGTCGGACCCTGGCCCTCTGGGGGCTCTCCTTCAAGCCCGGCACCGACGACATCCGCGAGGCCCCGAGCTGCGTGCTGATCGAGGGGCTGCTGGCGCGCGGGGCCCGCGTCCGGGCCTACGACCCGAAGGCCATGGAGGCCGTCCGGCGCCGCTTCGGCGACCGGGACGGACTCGAGCTGGTCCCGTCGCCCTACGAGGCCCTGGAGGGGGCGGACGGGCTGGCGCTGGTGACGGAGTGGAAGGAATTCCGGAGCCCCGACTTCGACCGGATCCGCGAGCTCCTTGGAGAGCCGGTGATCTTCGACGGCCGAAACGTCTACGACCCGGACCTCTTGGCCGCCAAGGGCTTCGCCTACTACGGCATCGGCCGCGGGCGGAGCGTCCACCGGCCGGCGGGGGCGGCGGCGTGAAGGTCCTCGTCACCGGGGCGGCGGGCTTCATCGGGGCGGCCCTCTCCCACGCCCTCCTCGACCGCGGAGACGAGGTGGTGGGGGTGGACAACCTCAACGACTACTACGACGTGACCCTCAAGGAGGCGCGGCTGGCCCGCCTCGCGGCCCGGCCCGGGTTCACCGCCGAGCGGGCGGACATCGCCGACCGCGGGGCCATGGCCGGGGTCTTCGCCCGCCACCGGCCCCGCCGCGTGGTGAATCTCGCCGCCCAGCCCGGAGTGCGCTACTCCTTGGAAAACCCCGACGCCTACGTGGACGCCAACCTCGTGGGCTTCGCCAACGTCCTTGAGGGCTGCCGCCGCCACGGGGTGGAGCACCTGGTCTTCGCCTCGAGCAGCTCGGTCTACGGGGCCAACACGCGGCTTCCCTTCTCGGTGCACCACAACGTGGACCACCCGGTGAGCCTCTACGCCGCCACCAAGAAGGCGGGCGAGCTCATGGCCCACGCCTACAGCCACCTCTACGGGCTGCCGACCACCGGCCTCCGGTTCTTCACCGTCTACGGCCCCTGGGGCCGGCCGGACATGGCCTACTTCATCTTCACCCGCAAGATCCTGGCCGGGGAACCCATCGACGTCTTCAACCACGGCCGGTGCCGGCGCGACTTCACCTACATCGACGACATCGTGGAGGGCGTGGTCCGGGTCCTGGACCGCGTCCCGGCCCCGGATCCCTCCTGGAACGGGGACGACCCCGACCCCGGGACCAGCGCCGCCCCCTACCGGATCTACAACATCGGCAACAGCACGCCGGTGGACCTCATGCGGTTCATCGGGCTCATCGAGGAACGGCTCGGTCGAAGGGCCGAGATGCGCCTCCTCCCCCTCCAGAAGGGCGACGTCCCGGAGACCTTCGCCGACACCACCGACCTCGAGCGGGACGTGGGCTTCAAGGCCGCCACCCCCGTGGAGGAGGGAATCGCCCGGTTCGTGGACTGGTACCTGGACTACTACGGCCCCGGGACGGCCGGCTAGGCCGCCTCCTGGCACTGGGCGAGCACGGCCGCGACCACCTCCGGGGTGTAGAGGGCGTCCACGCCCCAGATGCCCGCCTGGAGGGCGGCGTTCTCGGCGATCCGGCCGTGGTCGCCGGCGGAGATGCCGAGTTCCGAAAGGCTCGTGGGGCACCCCACCCGGCGGAGCCAGTCGCGCAGGGCCGCGATGGTCTGCCGGGCCTCCTCGCGCCGGGTGCCGCCCGAGAGGTTCCAGAGGCGCCGGCCGAGCTGGGCCACCTTGTCCGCGGACTCCGCGGCCCGCCACGACATCCAGCCCGGCAGCAGGGCGGCCAGCCCCGCCCCGTGGGGGACGTCGAAGAGGGCGCTCAGCGCGTGCTCGATCATGTGGACCGCGAAGAAGTGCTCCCCGATGCCCGCCCGGGTCAGCCCGTTCAGGGCCAGGGTGGCCCCCCACATGAGGGTGGACCGGGCGGCCACGTCCCCGGGCCGCGCCACGGCCGCCTCGGTGGCCTCGAGGAGGGTCTGGATCAGGGCCTCGGCCAGACGGTCCTGGAGGGGGGTGTCGGGGTCGGACCCGTTGAAGTAGGGCTCGAGCAGGTGGCAGACGGCGTCGGCGCCGCCGTAGGCGGTGTAGTCCGGGGGCACCGAGCAGGTGAGCACCGGGTCCAGGATGGACAGCCGCGGGTAGAGATGCTCGGAGCCCGCCGCGAGCTTGTGCCCCGTCTCCTCGTTGGTGATGACCATGAAGCCGTTCATCTCCGACCCCGAGGCCGCCAGCGTCGGGACGGTGAAGACGGGGAGGGCCCCGGCGATCTCCCGCGTCCGGGTGAAGCAGTCCCAGACGTCGCCCTCGTCCAGGACCGCGCCGGCCGCCACGGCCTTGGCGGTGTCCATGACGCTGCCGCCGCCGAGGGCCACCACCGCGGTGAGCGCCTCCGCCCGGGTCGCCTCGATCCCCTCCCGCACCTTGGAGAGGCGGGGGTTGGAGACCACGCCCTCGAGGTCCCGGACGCGGACGCCGGCCGCCTCGAGGCTCCGGCGGACCCTGTCGTAGGCACCTGTCCGCTTGGCGCTGCCCGTCCCGGTGACGAGCAGCACCCGGTCCGAGAAGGGGCGGATCTCGGCCCCGGCCTGGTCGCAGAGCCCCGGGCCGAAGAGGATGCGGGTGGGATTGTGAAAGGTGAAGGGCTGCATGGGAGGCCTCCGGGTCGCTGGGCGCGGCGCCCTAATCCTCCGGGGCGGGCACGCCGATAAGAGTGGAAACCGGCGCCGCCGGCTGCGGGGCCGACGCCGTCCATGGTCACCATTCTACACGACAAAACGGCCCGGGGAGTAGGGGGCGCCGGGTCCGGGGGAGACGCCCCGGCCCGCCTCCCGCGACGGGACGAGGCCTGAGACCGCCATGCTGCCCTCCGTCGTCACGCTCTTCGCCACGGTGGTCTTCCTGACCTTCGTCTTCGCGTACTTCTATCACAAGGACCGGGACCGGTACGTGGGGATCTGGGCCCTGGCCTGGGCCTTCTTCGCCCTTCGGACCCTGTTCCAGATCGTCGCGGTCCAGGCCGGCCTGGACCTCCCGCTGCTCCGGCTCGGCAACCAGACGGCGGCCCTGGCCAACGGCTTCTTCCTGCTCTGGGGCACCGAGGTCTTCGCGGGGCGCCCCCTCCCGCGGACCTGGACGGGTCTCCTCCTGCTCTGCCTCCTCTGGACCGCCGGGGCGGCCTTCGCCCCGGTCTCCTTCGGCTGGTACAGCGGGCCGGTCTTCCTGATCCTGGGGCTCGTCTACATCCGCGCCGGGTGGGTGCTCCTCGCCCTTCCCTCCCGGTACCGGGCCGGGCGGTGGCTGGCGGGCGGAGCCCTGGTCCTCTGGGGGCTCCACAAGCTCGACTACCCCTTCCTCCGGCCGGTGGAGTGGTTCGCCCCGTGGGGCTTCCTCCTCGCCACCCTCTGCGGACTGGCCGTGGCGGTGGGGATGCTGCTCGCCCACTTCGAGCGGGCCCGGGGAGCGCTCCTCGACAGCGAGCGCCGCTTCCGCCACCTCGTGGAGAACGCCGGCGACGGGATCTTCGTGCACGACCTCGAGGGCCGGATCCTCGAGGCGAATCCCGCCGCCTGCCGATGCACGGGCTACCGCCGCGAGGACCTCCTCCGGCTCACCGTGGCCGACCTCGAGGCGGGCATCCCGCCGGACCTGCTCCGGCGGCAGTGGCAGGCCCTCCGAGACGGACGGGGCAGCGACACTGTGGAGGGCTTCATGCGGTGCCGAGACGGGCGCCGGGTCCCCGTGGAGATCCGGCTGGCCTACTTCGAGCACGCCGGCGAGGGGCGGGTCATCGCCATGGTCCGCGACGTGGCGGCCCGCAAGGCGGCGGCCGACCGCCTGGCCGCGGAGAAGGAACGGCTCGAGGTGACGCTCCGGGGCATCGGGGACGGCGTCGCGGCCCTCGACGGGTCGGGGCGGGTGCTCTATCTGAACCCCGTGGCCGAGCGGCTGACGGGGTGGTCCCGGGAGGAGGCCGCCGGCCGGCCGGCCCACGAGGTCATCCGGCTGCGGCGGCCGGAGGACGGCGGCATGTTCTGGGACGGCCGGGAGGCCCTCGATGCCGCCCTGGAGCGGGGGCTCGACGAGCGGGCCGTGGTCGTCTCACGGGACGGGACGGAGCGGACGGTGGAGGTCCACGGGGCGCTCCTGGGCGCCGGGGCCGCCGGGGCCGTCCTGGTCCTCCACGACACCACGGAGAAGGACCGGATGCGGGAGAGCCTGCTCCGGGCGGAAAAACTCGAGTCGCTCGGGATCCTCGCCGGGGGCATCGCCCACGACTTCAACAACCTCCTCACCGCCATCCTCGGCAACATCTCCCTGGCCAAGATGGGCGCCGACCCCGACAGCCAGGTCCTCGACCGCCTCGAGCGGGCGGAGAAGGCGACCCTCCGGGCCCGGGACCTCACCCAGCAGTTGCTCACCTTCGCCAAGGGCGGGGCCCCCGTGCGCCGGGCCGCCTCCATACTGGACGTCATCCGCGATTCCGCCGACTTCTCCCTCCGGGGCTCCAACGTGCGCTACCAGCTCGCGGCGCCGGACGACCTCTGGCCCGTGGACGTGGATCCCGGGCAGATGAGCCAGGTGATCGGCAACATCATGATCAACGGGGCCCAGGTCATGCCCCAGGGCGGCTGCATCCGGATCCGGTGCGAGAACCTGCCGGAGGCGGCCGCCGCCGGCCTGCCCCTGGACCCGGGCCGGTACGTGCGGATCCGCATCGAGGACCAGGGCTGCGGCATCGCCCCGCGGGATCTCCCGCGCATCTTCGACCCGTACTTCACCACCAAGGAGAACGGGACCGGCCTGGGGCTGGCCACGGCCCACTCCATCGTGCGCCGCCACGGCGGGTTCATCGAGGTGGAGTCGGAGGTGGGCCGGGGCACCGCCTTCATCCTCTACCTCCCCGCGGCGGAGGCGCCGGTGGAGGCCGAGGCGGGGGAAGAGGCGCCCGCCGAGGGCCGGGGACGGATCCTGGTGATGGACGACGAGGAAGTGGTCCGTGCCTGCGCCCTGGACATGCTGGCCACCCTGGGCTACGAGGCGGCCGCGGCCCGGGACGGGGCGGAGGCCGTCCGGCTCTACGCCGAGGCCCGGGCGGCCGGGAAACCCTTCGACGCCGTGGTCCTGGACCTCACGGTCCCCGGCGGCATGGGCGGCAAGGAGGCGGTGCAGCGGCTCCGGGAGATCGACCCCGCCGTCCGGGCCGTGGCCTCAAGCGGCTATTCCACCGATCCCGTCATGGGCGACCACGAGGCGCACGGGTTCGCCGCCGTGATCCCGAAGCCCTACCGGACCGCGGAGCTTGCCGCCGTGCTGCGGAGGGTGCTCGGCCGAGCGGCGGCCGACCGGGAAGGCCCGGTGCAGCAAGTGCTGCCGGGCATGGCCGGAAACGGGTGATCCCCCCCGGGCCGGCACTCTTCGGGACCGACTCCCCCTCACTGCCCCACGGGCAGGGTGAGCAGCGGGGTGACCCGTTCCACCCGGCCCGACTGGAGGGCCACGAGCTGCGCGAGCAGCGAGAAGGTGGACTTAGAGTCGAGGTCCGTGTCGTCCAGGTAGAACCAGCGGCCGCGGTACCGGATCGCCACGGCGGCCCCCGCAGGCCGAGAGGCGCTGTGCCGGATGCGGAGGATGTCCCCCACCACCTGGCCCCAGTCGAACTTTTCGCCGCCGGGCCCCCGCGTCACCGTGACCCGGCCGGCCGCCTCGTCCGCTTCCGGCACCGAGACGGCCTGGGACAGGAAGAAGAGGATCCCGAGGAGGGAACGGGTCTGGAGCACCAGGTCGCCGGCGCGGGGCGTCCCGGCACCGCTCCCGTAGAGGCGGTAGCGCCCCCCCGGGCCGGGCGGACCGACGAGCGCCGTCAGCCGCCGGACCTCCGCGACGCCCGCGGCCGCGGGTGCCAGCCGCAGTACCGGCACGAACGCCCCCGCCTCCTTCTCGAAGGCGAAGGCGACGGCGTCCCGTTGCTGGAGCCGGCGCAACAGCCGGGTCGCCTCCACGAAGCCCGCGTACTCGGGCGGCGTCGCCGGGGTGGGGCCGGAGGCGCTCGGGGCGTTCCGGAGCCCGTTCATCCGCTGGACGCAGGTCCGGAAGACCCGCTCCACGCTCCAGCCCGAGTTGCACAGCAGCACCAGGCTGTCCAGGGAGACCGGGGAGAGGACCATGCGGACGAACTTCTCTCCCTGGAGCGGGGTGAAGGAGACCGTGGGCCGCTCCGAGAACCCGACCCCCGTCCCGAGGCCGAGGACGTCGGGATTCTTCTCGTTCGCCGTGCCGGAGAGGGTGGCCGACCCCTCGAAGGTGAACTGCGAGGAGACGCTGCTCACCTCGAGGAAGAAGGGGGTGTCGCGGTACCGGAGCCGGACGAGGTTCAGGAGGAGCTGCTCGTCGTTGGAGCGCTGGATGGCGATGTTGTAGCCGTTTCGGCCCTGCTGGAGGACCGTGGGTCCCACGGGGCCGCACCCGGCGGCGAGCAGCACCGAGAGCGCCAGGAGAAGCCGCCGGCGCACCGGGCGCCCGGGGCCGCCGAAACGCCGATCTCCCACGGTCATGACGCCCTCCTTCCGGCCCCGCCGGGCCGTCACGGTCCGCCCCCGCCGGCCAGGAAGGCGGCGATCCCCTTGCGCACGATCATCACCGCCAGGGAGGCGAGGAGCAGGCTCGAGACCTTCGAGACGGTCCGCGCCCCGGCGCGCCCCAGGAGCCGGAGGATGCCCCCGGCGAAGAACAGCGCGCCCCCCAGGAGCAGGATGTTCACCCCCAGGGCCAGGGCCGTGGGCCCGAAGCCGTACTGGTTGACGAGCAGCACCGACGTGGTGAGCACCGCGGGGCCCGCCACCAGGGGGACCCCCAGCGGGACCACGCCCAGCGCGGCCGGGTCCGACCGCCGCCGGGCCGCCCCCTCGGCGAGGAGATCGCGCAGGGAGAACACGAAGAGCAGGATCCCCCCGGCCACCATGAAGTCCGCCACGGTGATCCCCAGGAGCCGGAAGAAGGCCGTCCCCACCCACAGGAAGGCCAGGGCCACCCCGGCGGCGGTGGCCACGGTCTGGACCGCGGTCCGGCGGATCGCCCCCCTGTCCAGCCCCTCGGTGAGCCCCAGGAAGACCGGCACCATGCCCACCGGGTCCACCGCCACGAAGAGCGGCACGAAGCACAGCCAGAAGACCTTCACGGCCCCTCCTCCAGGGACGCCACCGCCCGGCAGAAGTTGTAACAACCGGTGTCCTGGTTGTCCACGAAGCCCACCTCCACGTTGGCGTACCAGGCCGCCGAGGCCGAGGCGCGGTCCGCGCTCCAGAGCCACCGGTGCCGGGTGTCGAAGACCGGCTCGATGCAGTGGCCGCGGCCCCGGGGGACGGGGGTGAGAAGCGACATGAGCTCCTCCAGGGTGGGCAGCCGCCAGTCGCGCCGGCCGGCGAGCCCCGCCTCGCCCAGGCGCCGGACCCGTTCGCCCGCCTCCTCCCAGGTGAGGGGATGGGGCGAGCCGCCCCGCTCCCACAGGAGGCCGGCGGCACGGTCCGCCACGGTGCCGTCGCCCCGGTCCTCGAACCGCCCCGCGTGGTACCGGAGGGGACGGCGGAGCCCGTCCAGGCCGAAGGCGGCGGCCGCCTTGGCCGGAGGCACCCGCCGGGGCACGGCGCGGAGGCGCACCGCGGCCGGGGCCCCGGCGGCGGCCGGCCCGTCCGCCGGGAGGGCGCAGGCCGCCTCCCGCCGGGCCCTCCAGGCTTCGTAGACCGCCTCGAGCTCCGCCAGGGCCGCTTCGGCCCCCGGCGGGCGGGCGTCTGGGTCCGGGGCCAAGAGGCGGCCGAGGAGGGCGTCCCAGCCGCCGTCGAGGTCCGGGTTCAGCCGGCCTGGGGTGACGCCCCCCTCCGGGAGCCGCCCGGTGAGCATCCGGTGGAGCATCACCCCCACCGAGAAGAGGTCCGCCGGGGCGCCGGCGGCATCCGGGTCGCGCCGCTGCTCGGGGGCCGTGTAGTAGGGGGAGCCCACCACGAGCCCCGGCGGGGTGGCGGCCTTCTCGCCCCGGAGGCGGCAGAGCCCGAAGTCGATGAGCTTCACCCGGTCCTCGTCGGTCACCAGGAGGTTGGCCGGCTTCACGTCCCGGTGCACGACCCCGGCCTCGTGGAGGGCGGCCAGCCCACGCAGCGTCTCCCGGGCGTAGTGGACGGCCTTGTCCACGCGGAGCGGCCGCGAGGCCCGCTCCACCTCCGCGGCCTCGCCCACGAGGTCCCCCAGGTTGTGGCAGTAGAACTCCATGACGAAGTAGGGGGCTCCTTCGAACTCCCCGTAGTCCCAGACGTCCACCACGTTCGGGTGGCGCAGGCGGGCCATGACCCGGGCCTCAGCCACGAAGCGGCGGCGCACCTCGCCGGCCCCGAGAAGATCCACCAGGAGCGGATGGGGGGAGAGGAGCTTCAGGGCGGCCAGGCGGTCGATCACCGGGATGCGCACCCGGTAGACCGCCCCCCAGCCGCCCGCCCCGAGACGGCCGAGGACCTCGTACTTGCCGATCCGTTTCGGGCGGCGCTTCACCGCGGGGCCCCCAGGCGCTGGGCGTTGTAGGCCGGGAAACCCGCGGCCAGGATCTTTTCGGCGGCGGCGGCCACGTCGTAGGGGACGCGCCGGACCTCGAGGGTCCGGGCCGCGTCGTCCCACACCACGTACTTGGCGCGGCTGTCGCCGTCGCGGGGTTGGCCCACGCTGCCGGCGTTGACGAGCACCCGCTCGCCGGGTCCGAGGATCAGCCCGCCGGGGCCGAAGCCCGACTGGACGACCACGTCCCCGGGCCCCACCCGCACCAGCGCCAGCTCGTGGGTGTGCCCCACGAAGCAGAGGGGAACGGGCAGTGCCCGGAGGGCCTCGGCGATCTCGCGGCCGGTGGCCTGCCAGAGGTAGGTGTCCACGGAGTCCGGCGGAAAGCCGTGCACGCACCAGGCATCCCCCACCACCAGGGTCCGGGGCAGCGCGGCCAGGAAGTCGCGGGCGCCGGGTGAAAGGAGCCGCTTCGTGATCTCCAGGGAGACCCGGGCCGAGGGGTTGAACCGCCGGGCCTGGGCCGGGCTCACCACCCCGAGGTCGTGGTTGCCCTGGATGCAGGCGATCCCCCGCTCCCGCACCAGGGCCACGCAGGCCTCGGGGTCGGCCCCGTAGCCCACGATGTCGCCGAGGCACACCGCGCGGTCGGCGCCGGCGGCCGCCACGTCGGCCAGCACCGCCCGGAAGGCCTCGAGGTTGCCGTGGATGTCGGAGAGGACCGCAAGGCGCATGGGTCTGTCAGCTGATGCGCCGGATCATCCGGCGGTTTCCGGTGCGCAAGGACCAGGCCCGTCCCACCCGGTACCAGTGGAGGTAGTAGGCCTCCTTGAGACACTGGAGCCATGTGCCGGGCCGGTGGCGGAACCGGTCCTCGGCGGCGCAGGGCGCCAGCTCCAGCCCGAGGCCCGAGGCCAGGGCCAGGGACCGGGCCAGGTGGTAGCGGTTGGTGACGAGGACGGCCTCGCCGGGCCCCGCCCCCGCCAGAAGCCCCCGGGCGGCCTGAAGGTTCTCCAGGGTGTGGCGGGAGCCGTCCTCGCGGAGGATGCGCCCGGGGGCCACGCCGAGTGCCTCGAGGAACCGGGCCCCGGCCGAGGCCTCGCTGATCGCCGCCCCGGGAAGGCGCCCGCCGAGGACCAGGGCCCGCGCCCCGGGGCGGCGGGCGAGGAGCACGGCCGCCCGGCGGAGCCGCCGGGCGTAGTCCGGGGTAACCCGCCCGTTCCGGAGCCGCTGCCCGAGGACCAGGAAGAGCGAGCCGCCCGCCACGTCGGCGGGAGCGGTCGCGGCGGTCCGGACCACGGCGGCCAGGGCGGCGAGGAACGAGAGCCCCCCGGTGGCAAGGATCACCAAGGTGGAGAGGGCCAGCATGGAGAGCCCGTCGAACCCCGCCATCCTCAGCCTGTCCCCGATGCGCATGCCGTCACCCCCGCGGTGGGTCCCCGCCCGCCCGGGCGGGGTGCCTGCATCGAGGATACCCGCAAACGCCCGCCCCGGCGACCCCGCCCGCCGGCTCAAGGGGCGGCGCCCCGGGCCTCCCGCCGGGCGGCGGCCGGGTCCACGCGCGAAAGGAGCGCCATGCCGAGCAGCAGGAGCGCGAGGACCGAGGCGATCCCCAGGCGGGAAGACCCGGTGGCGTGCCGGATGACGGCGAAGAAGAACGGCCCCCAGACGGCGGAGAGCCGGGCGGTCACCCCGTAGAAGGCGAAGAACTCCGCCTCGGCCCCGGCCGGCACCATCCCGGCGTAGAGCGACCGGCTGAGCGCCTGGCTGCCCCCGAGCACCGCCCCGAAGAGGGCCCCGAGGGCCACGAAGGCCGCGGCCCCCTCCACGGCGGCCGCGAGCCCCGCCGCCGCGACCCAGACCGCCAGCGTCGCCAGCGTCGCCAGCTTGGCCCCCACCCGGCCCGCGAGCGCGCCGAAGGCCAGCGACCCGGCCAGGGCCGTGGCCTGGGCGACGAGCAGCGCCCCCATGAGCACCGCCGGCGCCAGGCCGAGTTCCTGGCGGCCGTAGATGGCGGCCATGCGCACCACGGTCTGGATGCCGTCGTTGTAGGCGAAGAAGGCGGCGAGGAAGAGGAGGAGGTTCGGCAGCCGCCGCAGGCGCCGCAGGGTGCGCCCCACCCGGCGCAGGCCGAGCACCGCGTAGCCCGCGCCCAGGCGAAGCCGCCGGAGGGCGGGAGGCAACCGCCGGCCCCGCCGGCCCTCCGGGAGCCGTCCGGCGGCCGCCAGGGCGAAGCCGGCCCACCAGAGCGCCGCCGACGCCATGACCAGCCGGGCCGCGGCGGGGGCGGCGAGGCCGAGCCGGTGGTGAAAGGCCACCACCAGGAGCGAGAGACCGAAGTGGAGCCCCCCGCCGAGGTAGCCCGCGGCGTAGCCCAGGCTCGAGACCCGGTCCCGTTCCTCCCGCCGCGCGATGACCGGCAGGAAGGCGTCGTAGAAGACGTTGGCCCCCACGAAGCCCACCTGGGCCAGCACGAAGGCCGCCGCCACCCGGGCCGTGTCCCCCGGCCCGGCGGAGGCGAGACCCAGGACGGCGGCCGCGCCGGCAAGACAGAAGGCGAGGAGGAAGGGCCGCTTGGCGGCCCGGAAGTCCGCCACGGCCCCCAGGACGGGCGCCAGGGCGAAGACCACCAGCGCGGAGCCGGCCGAGAGCAGGCCCCAGAGGGTCTCGGCCGCCAGCCGCGTGCCGCCCGCCGCCACGCCCCCCGGCGGCACCACCACCGCCGCGAAGTAGACCGGGAGCACCGCCGCGGCCACGGTGGTGGCGTAGGCCGAGTTGGCCCAGTCGTAGGCCGCCCAGCCCAGGATGACCCGCCGCCGCCCCGCCTCGGCGGGCAGCCACGATGAAGGTCCCATGCCGCCTCCCGCGCCCCGGGCCCGGGGCGTGACAGCCCGCCCCCGGCCGGATTATGCTGCAGACAGCCTAGCCGCACCGGCGGGCGTGCGCCAGGGGCGCGCCCCCGGGGAACGGCCGAAGATGCAAGAAGATCCGAGGCGATGACGACGATGCCCGCCCGAACCCCCACGGACAGCCCCCGCCCCTGCCGGGTCGCCGTCTTCCAGGAAGGCGGCTCCGGGGCCCGGAAGGTGGCGGGCATACGGGCCCACGGGCGGGACATCGAGGTGGTGGCCGACGTGGACGTCGCCGGTCCCCTGCCGGAGTTCATCGACGAGCCGGAGGCCGTCCTGCCCCGGCTCCCCGAGGCCGACGTGGTGCTCTGCTTCCTGCGCCACCCGGACCTGGCCGACTTCGTGGTCCGGCACTACGCGGCGCGGGGGACGCCGGTGGTGGCCTCGGGCCCCCGGCCCGTGGAAGGTGCCGACTCGCCCTTCACGTGCTGCTCGCTCCCCCGCCGGCCGGCCCTCGGGGCCTATGGCGAGCAGTTCGGGCTGCCGGAGTTCGAGGTGCGCCTCGAGGCGGGCCGCATCGCCGAGGTCCGCGTGCGCCGGGGGGCCTCGTGCGGGGCCACGTGGGAGGCGGCCCGGCGCCTGGCGGGTCTCGCCCCGGAGGCGGCCCTGGCCGCCGTGGGGCGCGAGGTCCAGTACCTCTGCTGCGCGGATCCCTCCGCCTTCGACCCCGTCTCCGGCAAGAGCCCCCTCCACCATGCCGGCCACGTCCACCGGGCCGCGCTCCGCAAGGCCCTGGAACGGGCCGGCGCCCCCGGCCGACCCGGCGACGACGGCCGGGGCTGACCGCAGGAGGCCTCCCATGTCCGCCGCCCGCTTCGTCCGCACCGGCCGCCAGGTCATCCTCCACACCGAGGCCGCCGTCTGTTCCTCGGCCCGCCAGCTCGTGGCCAGCGACATCTTCGAGCAGGTGGTCCGCGACTTCATCGCCCACCTGCGGGCGGAGGACTCCCCGCTCCTCGAGGTGCTGCCGCCGCCGAGCGAGGGCCACTCCTCCGAGTCGCAGATGGTGAACCTCCTCCGGATCCTCCTCGGCACCCGGCTGGACCAGATCGCCGAGGCCTTCCCCCGGGCGAGGGACCTCGTCCCCAAGCGCCGCCGGCTCCACCTCTTCGTGGAGGCCCTCTACAACTACTGGCGGCACTTCGACCGCTTCCTCGTCAGCCACAGCGAGACCGGGCCCGGGGGCGACGTCTTCCGGCCCTACCGGACCTTCGAAAACACGGTGGAGGAGCTCACCCACTTCGTCCGGGCCGTCTACCGCGACCTCTGCGAGAACATCACCGGCACCCCGCCCCGGGTCTACCGGCAGGTCCCGGCCGGCTGCCAGGTGGGCCTCATCGCCGTGCCCCGGGCCTGGCCCGTGCCCATGGGGTGCTACGGTCCGCTGGCCGACGTCCCCGTGATCCGCCAGGTCTGGATCGACCCGCCCCTCATCATCGACCCCCCCGAGAACAAGCGCTCCGGCCGGTTCCGCCGGGTGGCCGAAAACCCCCTCGAGGGCGTGCAGCTCGACCCGGAGGAGTGGCTCTGCTACCCCGCCCAGGTGGGGCCGCTGGTGGTCTTCGTCTATTTCCACCAGTGCTTCATGGGACTCGGCACGGCGCTGGCGAACCTCTTCGACCTCGCCTCCATCGAGCGGGTGGCCCGGGGGCCCGACGCCGTCCTGGCCTACGGCCTGCCGCCGGACGCCATGGAACGGTTCGGAGACGACCGCACAGTCTTCCACGACGACGCCGGCTGCGGCCTCCTGGTGGGGGCCATCCCGGCCGGGGACCGGTTCGGCTACTTCGGCTACCTCAAGAAGATGGCCCTCACCCTCCACAACGTGGCCATGATGAAGCGCGGGCGCCTCCCCTTCCACGGGGCCATGGTCCGGCTGGAGCTCAGGAACCGCGCCGCCGCCAACATCCTGGTCATCGGCGACACCGCCACCGGAAAGTCCGAGACCCTCGAGGCCCTGCGCCGCCTGGGCCGGGCCGAGATCCGCCAGATGCACGTGGTGGCCGACGACATGGGCTCCATCGAGGTGGCCCCGGACGGGCGGCTCCTGGGCTACGGCACCGAGACCGGGGCCTTCATCCGGCTCGACGACCTCCAGCAGGGCTACGTCTTCGGCCAGATCGACCGGGCCATCCTCATGAGCCCCCAGAAGACCAACGCCAGGGTGGTGCTCCCCATCACCGACCTCGAGGAGGTCCTCCACGGCCACCCCGTGGACTTCCTCCTCTACGCCAACAACCACGAGGCGGTGGACGCCGGCCACCCCGTCCTGGAGGCGTTTCCGGGCGCCGAGGCGGCCCTGGCGGTCTTCCGCGAGGGCGCCGCCATGGCCAAGGGCACCACGGCCGACCGGGGCCTGGTCCGCAGCTACTTCGCCAACGTCTTCGGCCCCCCCGAGTACCGCCGGCTCCACGACGAGATCGCGGAGCGCGTCTTCCACGCGGCGGAACGGGCCGGGGTCTTCCTGGGCCAGCTCCGGACGCGGCTGGGCCTGGAGGGCTGGGAGGAACGGGGGCCGGAGGAGGCCGCCCGGGCCCTCTTCCGGGCCGTGACCGAGCGGGCCGGCGGGGCGTAGCGGGGGACCCCGCGACGGCCCCGGCCCGCCTCACCACGGCGCCGCGCCGCAGCACGGCGGCGCCGCCTGGTGAAGAAGAAGGGGCGGCCCCGGGCACCGGGGCCGCCCCGACTCCGCCGGCGGGCCGGCGGCCGCGGCGTCGATGTCACGGCGTGGTGGCGCAGGCGGTGGCGCTCGGCGGGCTCTCCGTGTCGACGCCGGCGGTGTAGAGGCCATCACCGTCGCAGTCGTTCCAGGCCGTCACCGCATAACAGTACTCGGTGGTCCGCTGGAGGCCCCGGTCGGTGTAGCTCGTGGTGGCCGCGTCCACGGCGGCGAGGAACTGGAGCTTTCCGGCCTGGTCGTAGTAGACCCGGTAGCCGCCGTCGGGCGGCGGGTCCCCGGCGCTCCAGGCCAGGTCCACGGTCTTGCGGCCGCCCGTGGCCGTAAGGCCCACCGGCGCCCCGGGCGTGGCGCAGGCCGGGGCGGGGGGCGTCCCCCATGCGGCGCCGGCCATGGCGAAGGGGGCGGCGGTGGTGACGTTCATGTTGTGCTTCCAGAGCCGCCAGATGGTGTCACCCCAGGCGGCCAGCTTCGAGAAGAAGGGATCGGTCTGGATCACGTAGGCCTGGGGCTCACCCGAGGGCGTCGGGCTCGAGAGGGTGGTGGCGGTGCCCTTGATCTCGTCCCGGAGAAACTCCACGTACTCGCGGCTCGTGGTCTGGTAGTAGAGGGTGATCTCCACGTAGTCGGCGCCGGGGGGGATGGACAGGGAGACCTGGTCGTAGCCCCCCGCGTACTCCTCGGCCGTGTAGAGGCCCGGGGCGTCCTGCCCGTGGTCCACCGGCAGGCAGAGCCGGGCCGCCGCCTCGGCGACGCGGAAGCCCTTGGGCGGGATCCGGTTGTCCTTGTAGCGCCCGGTGGCCAGGGCGAAGTGAAACGACTCGGCCTCGCCGGTGAGGCTGCTCGACGGGTGCAGCTCGTAGACCAGGGCGTCCACGTAGGCCTCGTTGGGTCCCAGCGGCGCCGGGGCGGGGAGCGTTCCGTCGGGATCGGCGTAGGTGTAGTGGAGGCCCTTGAGCGTCCCGGCGGCGGCGTCGTAGGGGTTCACCTCGTAGACGAGGCTCCCGCCCTGGTAGGCGCGGATGTTGACGAACATCCGCCGCCCCTCCGGGAAGCCGGAGATCAACTTGTGGCCGGTCTGGTTCTGGATGCGGAAGGAGAGGGCCCCGGTGGCGGGGTCATAGGAGACGCCCTGGACGGCGGCCGCCAGGCGCAGCTGCTGCATGGCCCGGTCCGCCCCGGCCAGCAGCGCCGCCGGGTCCACCCCAACCCCCGCGTTGAGATCGATGGTCAAGAGGTCCGGGGTGTTGGAGGCGTTCAGGAGGGCCGCGTTGAAGGCGTCGTAGTTGGGCGACCCGGAGACGGCGCTCGCCAGCACCCAGGAGACCCAGGCGTTGCCGCCGGTGAGGTCATGGATGGGCTGCCCGCTCTTGGGGTGTTCCACGCTCTCGGCGGGGCGCACCACGCCGCCGTTCTGGGAGCAGGCCCGGCCCACGCCGTCGCGCATGTGGCAGTCCTGGCAGGCGGCGATGTAGTTCATGGGCCGCGATGTCTCGAAGACCGCCGGGTCGTAGGGCCCGATGCCCGGGGCGCCTCCCTGGCGGCCGTAGTCGGAGAGCATGAACTCCGAGAAGGTCCGCTCCACGTGGAAGTAGGTGTGGGCCGAGGCGGTCTCCGTGGGCAGCGGCTGGGTCGGGTCGGCCCCGAGGTTCGCCAGCACCGGGTTGGAGACGTCGTGGCAGGTGGAACAGAAGTAGCGCGACTTGTGGTACCGGCTGTAGAGGATGGGGTGCCGGGCGTTGGCGTCGGCGAAGGAGGCCCGCTTGTCCCGCGTGTCGTCCACGAAGTACTGCCCCGCGGCGTTCTCGGTGTAGCCCGGCGGCGGCAGAGACCCCTGGTAGAAGGCCCCCCCGTTGAAGAGCAGGATCCCGAGGGAGAGCCTGAGGTCCTCGGCCAGCGTGAGGTCGGCGGCCGGCTGGGAGGGGGTCCCGCTCTGGTTGGTCTCGTCCCAGTACCCCAGCCAGTCGCCCCCCTCCCGGCTGCCGTCGTGGGTGGCCGAGGCGAAGGGGTCGAACATGCTGTGGCAGAAGTCGCACTGGACCCCGTCGAAGTCGTGCCCCACCATGGCGGAGCCGTTGGTGGGATCGGAACGCCCCTGGAGCCAGCCCTTGGGCATGTGGCACCGGAGGCAGATGTCGGTGGCGTTGGGCCGGCCCACCGCCCAGATGGAGTCCTGGGCCGCCACCGTGAGACACGACCAGTAGAGGAAGTCCAGGGCGGCCTGGGCCATCATGGAGCCCTTCCAGTTGAACCCCGGCTCCACGGCGGTGTCGAACCCGGCGTGGCAGTTGAGACACCGCGTGGGGGCCTCGATGTCGGCGGCGTTTTCCGGCGGCGGCTGGGTCCCCGGCATCCGGACCAGCGGGTCCTCCTTGACCGGCACCGGCGTCCAGGCCGGGGCGGAAATCGCCCCGATGCCCACTGCGACGAGGGCCGATCCCGTGACGGCGCACCACTTCTTCCAGCGTTTCATGAGGCACCTCCTCTCCTCGAAAAGGAAAAACCGATGCGGGGGTACCCTGCCGGAGCGCCGATTAATGGGTGAATAAGCGTATATCCTCCAACAAAGACCCCCTTCCCTCGTTTTTTGGCTAGCACCGATCCGACGAAGGGTCAAGACCCTTTAGCGTGATTCCCAGGATGGAAATCTTCTTTGGTTGGATTCGGAAAACGTATCCTTCGCGGAACGGGCGCCCCCGCCCCGGCCGTTCAAGCGGGGCGGGGGCGGGGCCGATGAGGAGGGAGATCGGTCCGAAGGAGGCCAAGCCCCGTGCGTATCCTCAAGACAGACGCCCTGCTCTTCGTGCTCTTCACCGCCGCCTGGATGGTCCTCGACGCCACCAACTGGCGGACGGCCTTCTTCCCGGAGTTCGCCAAGGGCCTGGGGTTCACCCTGGGGCTGGTGTTCGCCGTCTTCCTGGTGGCCAACCGGGGCCTCGTGCGGGGAAACGACCGGGTCAAGCGGCTCCTGGGCGCCGCCGCGGCCGCCGCGGTCCTCACCGCCGCATGGTACGCGGCGGCCACCATGGCCGCCTACCATTTCCGGATGACCTTCGTGGGTCACCTTTGAGGGTGTCGCGCCGGCCACACACCGACGGTCGCGCGGCCCGCCCACCGGCTTGATTTTTGGGCCCGGGGGGGCAAAATGGAACCCGGCCGGCGGGCCTCCCGCCGGCCGACCTGCACGGAACCCGTAACGGCATGAAGGAGGTCAGGTCATGAAGAGACTCCCCGTGGTCCTGCTGCTGTGCGCCGCGCTGCTGGCCGGGCCGGCCGCCCCGGCCCTCGCCGCCGACGACTGCCCCGGCGGAAAGTCCGGCACCTCGGCCATGTGGCTCTCCATCCTCCACCCCGGCCTCGGCGAGTGGTACCTGAAGGGCTGGGGCGGCTTCAAGAATTGCCCCACCAAGAAGTTCTGGCTGGGCTTCATCCCCCTCTACGGCTGGCCCGGCTACCTCCAGGTGAAGAGCGCCATCGACGCCCGGCACTGCCGGACCAACGACGACATCGGCGGCTGAGGCCGCAACGGGCCGACCCGGGGCGCCCCGCTCCAGCGGGGCGCTTTTTTTGGGGCCCCGCCTCCCCGCCCCCCGGCGATCCTCCCCGGGCCGCAGCGGGCCGGCCGTTGCGGGGGTCGCGGCCGTTGGGTATGCTCTTTCCGGGTCGAACGGACGCCTGCGGCGTCCAGCGGAGGGGAGGGCACCCATGCTGGAATTCATCCGCCGAAACGTCGGCTCCTGGATCGTCAAGGTCATCCTCGGGCTGATCATCCTGGTCTTCATCCCGTGGGGCGTGGGGTCGCTGCGCTCGCGGCGCGCGGAGACCCTGGCCGAGGTCAACGGGGAGCCGATCCTCCACAAGGACTTCGACCTGGCCCTCGAGCGGACGCGGGACCGCTACCGCCAGATCTTCGGCGGCACCCTGCCGGAGCACTTCGAAGAGCAGGTCCACCTCAAGGAACAGGTGCTCGAGCGGCTCGTCACCGAGCGCGTCATGCGCCAGGCGGCCGAGGCCGTCGGCGTCCGGGTGCGCGACCCGGAGGTCCAGCAGGCCATCCTCTCGGTGCCCGCCTTCCGAAGCGGCGGCGTCTTCGACCAGCGCCTCTACCGGATGGCCCTCCAAAACGCCCGGATGACGCCGGAAGACTACGAGGCCGAGGTCCGGCAGCAGCTCCTCGCCGAGAAACTCGGCGCCCTCTTCGCCACGGGCATCACCGTGGGCGGCGACGAGGCGCGGGCCTACTACGGCTTCCAGAACGAGGAGATCGACGTGGCCTACGTGCGGCTCGCCCCGGCCGACTGCCGGGACGAGGTGCGGGTGGACGAGGCGGAGCTCGAGGCCTGGTACCGGGACCACCGCGAGCGCTACCGGACCGAGCCCCGGGTGCGGGTCCGCTACCTCCTCTTCTCCCGGAAGTCCGTGGGAAAGGTCACCGTGCCCGACGACGAGGTCCGGGCCTACTACGAGGAGCACAAGAAGGAGTTCGAGGTGCCGGAGCGCCGCCGGGTGCGCCACATCCTGCTCACGGTGCCGCCGGGGGCCGGAGAAGCCGTGGAGAAGGAGGTTCGGGCCCGGGCCGAGGCCCTCCGCCGCCGCATCGAGAAGGGGGCCGACTTCGCCCGACTCGCCCGGCGCCACTCCGAGGACCCGGCCACGGCCAAGAAGGGCGGCGACCTGGGCTTCATCACCCGGGGCACCATGGTGCCCGCCTTCGACAAGGCGGCCTTCGAACTCGAGGCCGGGAAGGTCTCCGCGCCGGTCCGGACCCGCTTCGGCTGGCACCTTGTCAAGGTGGAGAAGATCGAGCCGGGCCGCGTGAAACCCTTCAAGGAGGTCGCCCGCGAGATCCGGCGCAAGCTCGCCCGGCGGAAGGCGGCATCGGCCCTCGCCGCCCGGGCCAACGCCGCCTACGACGAGATCTTCGAGCTCGGCGGCCTCGCCGCCTACGCCAAGCGACACGGTCTCTCCCTGGAGACCACCGGGTTCTTCACCCGGAGCGCCCCGGCGCCGGTGTTGGGCGACGACCCGGACGTCCTCCGCAACGTCTTCGCCCTGGGCAAGGGCGAGATGAGCTCCCTCCTCCGGGTGCCGGACGGGGTGCTGATCCTCGAGGTGCTCGACAAGGAGCCGCCCCGCGTCCCGCCGCTCCAGGAGGTGCGGGCGAAGGCGCTCGAAGACTACACCGACGAGGCGGCGGAGGGCGTCTGCCGGGAGAAGGCCGCCCGGCTCCTGGCCGAGGCGCGGAAGGCGGGGCTCTCCGCCGCGGCGCGGAAGGAGGGGCTCGAGGTGCGCGAGAGCGGGTTCTTCCGCCGCTCCGACCGGGAGGCCGGCGGGCGGCTCCCCGCCGAGGTCGTGGCGGCGGCCCTCTCCCGCTCCGAGGCGGACCCGTTGCCGGACGAGCCGGTGGCGGCGGGGGGCGCCTCCTATGTCCTGGCCTTCAAGGCCCGCCGGGCGGCGGACCCCTCCGGGTTCGAGGCGGCCCGGAAGGACATCGAGGCCCGGCTCCTCGAGGAGAAACGCCGGGCCGTCTTCCAGGGCTGGCTCGAGGCGGCCCGGAAGCAGGCCGAGGTCCGGGTGCGCGGCACCCTCTGATCCCCCGCCCCGGCGGGCCGGGGCGGCGCACGGCCCGGCGGGATGGACCGGTACGGTCCGTCGGCGGCGGCCCCCCGCCGCCGCATCTCCGCGGCGCCGGCAAGGCGCCTTGAAGGTAGAGGAGGACCCCCCCATGCCCTACGTGAACATCCGCGTGGCCGGAAGGCTCTCACGGGAACAGAAGGCCGAGATCAGCCGGGGCGTGACCGAGGTCATCTCCCGGGTGGCCGGGAAGCCCTCCAACACCATCCTGGTCTTCATCGACGAGGTGGAGCGGGAAAACATCGCCCAGGGCGGGCGTCTCCTGGACGAACCGCAATGAGCCCGCGGGGCGGCGCGTCCGCCTTCGCCCTCCTCCTCGCCCTCCTCGGCTGGATCCCGGCCCCCTGGAACGGGTCCGCCCGGGCGGCGCTGGTCACCTACGAGCTCACCATCGCCCGCGGGCCGGTGAACGTCACCGGCCGCCCGGCCACCGGCATGACCGTCAACGGGACCATCCCGGGGCCCGTCCTGGCCTTCCGGGAGGGTGACCGGGCCCGGATCCGCGTCCACAACGCTATGGACGTCCCGACGTCCATCCACTGGCACGGGGTCCTCGTGCCGCCCGGGATGGACGGCGTGCCGTACGTGAGCTTCCCGCCCATCGCCCCCGGGGCCACCTTCACCTACGAGTTTCCCATCCGCCAGAGCGGGACGTACTGGTACCATTCCCACTCCGAGCTGCAGGAGCAGAGCGGCGTCTACGGGGGGATCGTCATCCGGCCCGCTCGCCCGAGCAGGCCGGAGCGGGACCACGTGATCGTCCTGTCCGACTGGACCGACGAGGACCCGGCCTCCGTGTTCCGGACCCTCAAGCGCGGCAGCGAATGGTACGCCTTCCGGAAGGGGGCGGCGCAGAGCCTCCTCGGCGCCGCCAAGGCGGGGCGGCTGGGGGACTTCTTCCGGCGCGAGCTGCTCCGGATGCCGCCCATGGACATCGCCGACGTCGCCTACGACCGCTTCCTCGCCAACGGCCGGCCCGAATCCACCCTCCGGGCGGCCCCCGGGGAAGAGATCCGGCTCCGGATCATCAACGGGTCCGCCACCACGTACTTCCTCGTCGAGTTCGCCGGCGGCCCCCTCACCGTGGTGGCCGCCGACGGGCAGGAGGTCGAGCCCGTCCCGGTGCAGCGCCTGCTCATCGCCGTGGCGGAGACCTACGACGTGCGCGTCCGGGTGCCCGGCGGCGGGGCCTACGAACTGCGGGCCACGGCCCACGACGGCTCGGGGCGGGCCTCGGTGTGGCTGGGGGCCGGACCGCGACACCCGGCCCCCGCGGTGCCCCGGCCCGACCTCTACGCGGTGATGGGCGGTCTGGACCTGGCCCGCGTCTTCGCCCTGACCCCGGCGGGTGCCATGGGCATGCCGGACCGCGACGTCGCGGCCGGCCGGTTCGACCGGCCCGGGATGGCGGGGATGGGCCGCATGGGCGCCATGGAGATGGATCGCCACGGCGGGCACGGGGCCATGAAAATGCCGGAGGAACCGGGGATGCACCGCGGCGGGGCCTCGGAAGGGCCGGTCGGGGCCGTGCCGCCCCTGGTCGAGCGCCACGACACGGACTTCGGGTGGCTGGGCGCCGACGTGGCCGCCTCGGCGGCCCTCGCCGTGGACGGCATGGACCCCCGGCGGCCCGGCCCTCCCTATCCCCGCCTGCGCGCCGTCCGGCGGACGGCGCCCCCGCCCGGGCACCCCGTCCGTGTCGTCCGCTTGACCCTGGACGGGGACATGGAGCGCTACGTCTGGACCCTCAACGGCCGGACCCTCTCGGAGGAGGACACCATCCGGATCCGGCGGGGGGAGATCGTCCGCTTCGTCATGGTCAACCGGACCATGATGCACCATCCCATGCACCTGCACGGGCATTTCTTCCGGGTGCTCAACGGCCAGGGCGACCGCGCCCCCCTGAAACACACCGTGGACGTGGCGCCCATGTCCACCACGGTCATCGAGTTCCTCGCCGACGAGACCGGGGACTGGTTCTTCCACTGCCACCTGCTCTACCACATGAAGAGCGGTATGGCGCGGGTGGTCCACTACGAGGGTTTTCCGCCGGGCCCGGCGGTGGCCGGACTGCGGGGGGCGCTCCGGCGGGACGCCTGGCTGGCCTGGGCCCGGGCCTCGGTCATGAGCCACATGACCGAGGGGGCGGTCACCGTCTCCAACACGCGCAACATCGTGACCGCGGAGTGGGAAGTGGGCTGGCAGGACGTCGGACCCGTGGAATGGGAGGGCATCCTCACCTGGGACCGCTACTTCGACCGGTTCTTCACCGCCTTCGCCGGGGCGGACATGCTCGGGGACGGCCGGGTGACGGACCACACGCGGGGCGTCCTCGGCCTCCGCTACCTCCTGCCCCTCGGCATCGAGTCCCGGGCTTGGGTGGACAGCGACGGGGGCGCCCGGGTGAGCCTCGACAGGCACCTGCCCCTCACGCCCCGGCTGGAACTCTTCGGCGGTGCCGAGTACGACACCCGCGACTTCTGGGAGGGCCGGGCCGGCCTTCTCTACCGGGTGAGCCGGTCGTGGTTCCTGAGGGGCGAGTGGCACTCGGATTACGGGTTCGGGGCCGGCCTGGAGGCCCGGTTCTGAGGACGGCTCTTCCGCGTGATCCATCCCCCCGCCCCGCCCGGCCGCCGGGGCCCCTCTTGACAAGATTCTTTATTGAATTATTTTGTTTCTAAACTCGGAGGTTGCCTCCGGGTGACATCTCCCCTCCCTCCCCTGGGCAGCCGGCGTCTTTCGGGATTCCGGCTGCTTTTTTTTGACGGCCTCCCGGCGGCGGTGCTGCAGCCGGCACATCCCCGCCCCCTCGTCCCCCTCCTCCTCAAGGTCCGTTGCCGCCGTGCCGAAAGGTGGACGAGAGACCCCGCCGAAACGGCCGAAAGGATGCTTCCCATGATCGACTACGTGTTCCTCGGGCTCCTGCTCCTCGCACTGGCCTACCCCGTCGCCGTCTACAACCGGCTGGTGGCCCTTCGGAACCGGTTCCGGAACGCCTTCGCCCAGATCGACGTGCAGCTCGAGCGCCGCTACGACCTCATCCCCAACCTGGTGGAGACCGCCAAGGCCTATATGAAGCACGAGCGGGAGACCCTCGAGGCCGTCATCCAGGCCCGGGACCGGGCGGCTGCGGCGGGCCGGGCGGCCTCGCGCCGCCCCGAGGACGCGGCGGCCGTCCGTTCCCTCATGGGCGCCGACTCGGCCCTCACCGCCTCCCTGGGCCGACTCTTCGCCGTGGCCGAGAACTACCCCGACCTCAAGGCCAACCAGACCATGGGGCAGCTCATGGAGGAACTGTCCTCCACCGAGAACAAGGTGGCCTTCGCCCGCCAGGCCTTCAACGACGCCGTCATGACCTACAACACCTACCTCGAGCAGTTTCCCCACAACGTGGTGGGCGGCTCCGCGGGCTTCCGCCCGGCGCAGCCCTTCGAGGTGGAGGAGCGGGAAGTGCGCCGGCCCGTCCGGGTCGCCTTCGACTAGCGGCACGGGCGATCGGCCCGGGACCCGTCATGGACTTCTTCGAGCGCCAGGACCGGGCCCGCCGGCGGACGGCGGTCCTGGTGATCCTGTTCGCGGCGGCGGTGATCCTCACCGTGGCCGCGGCCAACCTGGCCGTCTTCCTGGCGGCGCGGTGGTCGGGCGACCTCCCCCCGGCGGGCGGAGCGGGCTGGCTGGAGCGCCCCTGGTGGCTCGTCGTCACCGCCGCCACGCTGGCGGTGATCCTCGGCGGGACCCTGCGCCGCCACATCCAGCTCCGGAGCGGGGGGCGGGGGCTGGCCGCCCTCGTCGGCGCCCGCCGCGTGGAACACGGCGGCGCCACCCCGGCGGAACGCCGCCTCTCCAACGTGGTGGAGGAGATGGCCATCGCGGCCGGCCTCCCCGCCCCCGAGCTCTACGTCCTCGACGGCGAACCGGGCATCAACGCCTTCGTGGCGGGGTTCACCCCGTCGGCCTCGGTCCTGGTGGTGACGCGGGGCGCCCTGGACACCCTCACCCGGGACGAGCTCCAGGGCGTGGTGGCCCACGAGTTCAGCCATATCCTGAACGGCGACATGCGGATCAACCTCCGCCTCGTCTCGGTGCTCGCCGGCATCCTCGCCATGGGCCAGATGGGCCGGGCCATGCTGCGGGGCGGGACCAGCACCCGCTCCAGGCGGCGGATCCGAATCCACGCCGGCGGGTTCTGGATCCTGGCGGCCCTGGCCCTCTACCTGGCGGGGGCCGTGGGGGTCTTCTTCGGCCGCCTGATCAAGGCCGCCATCGCCCGGCAGCGGGAGCTCTTGGCCGACGCCGCCGCCGTCCAGTTCACCCGGAACCCGGCGGGCATCGTCGGGGCCCTGCTCAAGATCGAGGCCGCCGAGGCCGGCAGCCGCCTCCGGAACCTCCACGCCGAGGAGATGAGCCACATGTGCTTCGGGGAGACCCTGAAGGCGGCCCGGGCCCGGTTCCTGGCCACCCACCCCACGGTGCCGGAACGGGTACGGGCCCTGGACCCCTCGGGCCGGGTGCGGGGGGCGATCCGGGTCCGCCCGGCGGCCGAGGACGGGCGGGAGGCCGGCGGCCGGCCGGCCTCCCCCGAGGCGGTGGTGGGCCGCGCCGGGGACCTGTCGCCGGTGGCCCTCGCCTTCGCCGTCCGGTTCCGTGAGGGGCTCCCCCCGGCCGTCCGGCGCGCCGCCCGGACCTTCCCGGGGGCCCGGGCCCTGGTCTACGCCTTGGTGCGCTCGGGGGAAACAGCGGGAGGACAGGAGACCTCGCCCCTCACGGCCCGGGAAGACGCCCCGGTGGCCCGCCTGGCCCACCGGCTCGCCCCCGCGGTGCGGGAGCTGGGCCCCGCCGCCCGCCTGCCCCTCCTGGACCTCGCCCTCCCGGCCCTCCGGCGCATGCCGGAGGGCGACCGGCGGGCCTTCCTGGAGACCGTGGACGCCCTGGTCCGGGAGGACGGACGCCTCACCCTCTTCGAGTTCGTGCTCCAGGTGGTGCTGGAACGCCGCCTCCGGCCGGAGGCATGGGAGCGGGAACCGGCGGCCCTCGGCACCCTCGACCCGGTGCTGGGCGAGGCGGCCGCCCTCCTCTCCCTGCTGGCCCACGCCGGGGGCGGGCCTGAGGCCTCCGCCGCCGCCTACCGGCGGGGGCTGGCCCGCCTCACCGGCGCGGACATCCCCCAGACCCCCCGCTCGGCCTGCTCGCTGGCCGGCCTGCGCCGCCACCTCGAGGCCCTGGCCCGCCTCGCGCCGCCCCTCCGCCGCCGGGTCCTCGAGGCCTGCGCCGAGTGCGTCATGGCCGACGGGACGCTCCGCCCGCGGGAGGGGGAACTCCTCCGGGCGGTGGCCGAGGCCCTGGACGTCCCCATCCCGCCGCACCAACCCGCCGCGGCGGCCTGACCCCGGATCAGACCCGGAGGGCCTCGATCTCGGCCCCCGGCAGCGGATCGGCCACCACGACCACCCGGTCCGGCCCGCCGCCCCCCCGGACACGGACCCGGCCGCCGCCGCCCCGGGCGTAGCGGCACAGGATCCGGGCGGCCAGCTCCTCGTCGGCCGCCTCGCCCCGCCGCGCCAGCAGCCCCAGGGGCCCCGGGCGGTCGGCGAGGCGGAGGGTGAGATCCTCGGGCCCCGCCAGGGCGAGGATCCGGGCGTTCTCGTCCCGGTTCCGCCCCACCAGCAGCCAGGACCCGCCGGGGAGCAGGAACTGCCGCCCCAGCTGGGCCCGCACGGCGTCCGCCACCCCGAAGTCCGGCCAGAGGTCGAAGAGCCGCCGGAACCGGCGCGAGAGGATGGGGTCCGCCAGCACGCACCCCCCGGCGGGGGTGGGATAGTCGCGGATGCCGTAGCGCGTCGCCAGGGCCATCTGCTCCTTCCGGCCCCGGCCGGCGATCCCCAGAAGGCGCTCCCGGTCCACCAACCCCTCCAGCTCGGGGCGGGTGGGCGGAAGCCGCCGGGCGCAGAGGGGGCGGAGCAGCCGCCCCTCGGCCCCCGCGGCCTTCTCGATGTGGCGCAGGGTGTCCCGCCGCTGGGACATGGGCCTTTGGCCCACCACCTCGCCGGTGGCCACGAAGTCGGCGCCGAGGGGCTCGAGGCGGGCCAGGGCCTCCCGGATCATGAAGATCTTGCAGTCGATGCAGGGGTTCATGTACCGGCCGTAGCCGTGGGGCGGGGCCTTGACCAGCTCGAGGTAGGGCACGGAGACGTCCTCCACCCGGAGCTCGATCCCGTAGGCCCGGCGGACCCGCTCGGCCTCGGCCGCCTCTCCGCCCTTTATCCCGTGGCCGAAGAAGGGGGTGATGAACCGGAGCGCCGTCACCCGCACCCCCTGCTCCATGAGGAGGCGGCAGGCGAGGATGCTGTCGAGGCCCCCGGAGAAGAGGACGATCCCCGTTGCCACCTAGCCCGGCCTCCCCACCAGGCCCCGGGCGTAGGCCAGGGCCGCCTCCGGCTCGCCGCCGAGCATGCGGGCGATCTCCGCCACCCGCTCCTCCCCCTCCACCCGGCGGACCCGGGTGACGGTGCGGTCGCCCTCCACGGACTTCTCCACCACCAGGTGGTGATCCGCCATGGCGGCGATCTGGGGGAAGTGGGTGATGGCGATGACCTGGCCGGCGGCGGAGAGGGCCTTGAGCTTTTGGCCCACCCGGTCCGCCACCTCGCCGCCGAGGCCCGCGTCGATCTCGTCGAAGATGACGGTCTCGATGCCGCCTCTTCGGGCCAGGGCCGCCCGAAGGGCCAGGGTCACCCGGGAGAGCTCGCCGCCCGAGGCGATGGCCGCCAGCGGCCGGATGGGCTCCCCCACGTTGGGGCAGAAGAGGAACTCCACCCGGTCGAGCCCTTCGGGCCCCACGTCGGCGGGCGTGGGCTCGGCCGGGGCCTGGACCCCCACCTCGAACCAGGCCCGGTCGAGCTTGAGGCCCGAAAGCTCTTCCATGACCGCCCGGGCCAGGTCGCCGGAGGCGGCCTTCCGGGCCTCGGACAGCTCCCGGGCCGCATCGAGGAGCTCGGCCTCGAACCGCGCCAGCTCCGCCGCCAGGCGCTCCTCGTCGCCGCCCCCCCGCTCGAGGTCGGCCAGGCGGGCGTCGATCCCGCGCCGGTATTCCAGGACGTCGGCCAGCTCCGGGCCGTAGGTGCGCTTGAGGCGCTCGAGGCGGTGGAGCCGCTCCTCCACCTCTTCCAGCCGGGAGAGGTCGGCGGGGAGGTCCTGGAGGTAGTCCCGCAGGGCGAAGGCCGCCTCCTCTGCCTGGAAGGCCGCGGACTGGAGATCCTCCAGGGTGCGGGCCAGCCGTTCGTCCAGGGCGGCCATGCGCTCGAGGTCCTGCCGGCAGCGGGCGAGCACCTCGCAGACCGCGCCCTTTTCGGCGTAGAGGGCCCCGTGGCAGCGTTCGCCGATCTCCCGGAGGGTGGCGGCGTGGCGGAGCACCCGGCGCTCGGCCTCCAGGGCCTCGTCCTCGCCGGGCTGGGGGGCCAGGGCGTCGATCTCCCCGGCCTCGGCCCGGAGCCGCTCCAGCGCCTCCTCCCGGGCCGCCCGGCCGGCGCGGGCCTCTTCGAGGGCCCGGCGCACGGCCGCCGCCTCCCGGTGGAGGGCCCGGACCCGGGTCGCCCGGTCCTCCAGGCCGCCGAACCGGTCCAGCCACGGGCCGTGGCTCTCGCGCCGGAGCAGGTGCTGGTAGTCGTGCTGGCCGGCGAGGCTCACGAGCCCCCCCGTGAGGGCGCGAAGGTCCTGGAGCGTCACCAGGACCCCGTTGACGTAGATCCGCCCGCGGCCGCCCCGGGAGAAGACCCGGCGCAGGATGAGGCCGTCGTCCTCGCCCGCCTCGATCCCCCGCTCCTCCAGGAAGGCCCGGGCCCCCTCCCCCGGCTCCAGCACGGCCTGGATGCTTCCCTGCTCGGCGCCGGTGCGGACCACGTCGGCGCCGCCCCGGTCGCCGAGGATGAGCTGCACCGCCCGGACCATGAGGGATTTGCCCGCGCCGGTCTCGCCGGTGAGCACCGTGAACCCGGGCGGAAAGGCCAGGGCGGCCCGGTCGATGAGCACGAAGTTCTCGAGGAGGAGTTCGGCGAGCATGGCTGTGGATCGGGCGGGCCGGGCGGGGTATAATTTTTTCGCAATAAGCCCCTTGGAGTTTTCCACTTTTACCCCATCCGCCGCCGCGGAACAACCGGGATGACCCAGGAGGCCGCCGTGAGCCTTCGCTTCCTCGAGATGATCGCCGAGCAGCGGATCCGGGAGGCCCAGGAGCGGGGGGAGCTCGACGACCTCCCCGGCGCGGGGCGGCCCCTCCGCTTCGAGGACGACACCTTCGTGCCCCCCGATCTCCGCCTCGCCTACAAGATGCTCAAGAACGCCGGCTACCTTCCCCCCGAGTTGGAAGAGGAACGCGAGCTCCGTTCCACCGCCGAGCTCCTCCGCCACCTGGAAGACGAGGGGGAACGCTACCGGCAGGTCCAGAAGCTCAACCTGCTCGTCACCCGGATCAACCTCCGCCGCCGCCGGCCCGTCAACCTCGAGGTGGACCAGGTCTACTACCGCAAGGTGGTGGAACGGGTGCAGGTCCGCCGCTGACGCGGCCCACTGGCCAAAACCGCCCGCCTGTGCTGTAATACCGGCGTGCACACCCACCAGCCGGCCCGGCGCCGCCGGGCGATCCCGATCCTCCTCGCCCTTGCGCTGCTGGCCGCCCCCCGCGGCGGCGCGGCGGCGTCCGCCCCCGGGAGGCCCGACCCCCGGGCCCTGGTCAAGGCCGCCATCGACTACTGGCGGGGCACCTCGTCCGACTCCGTGGTGGAGATGACCATCCACCGGCCCGACTGGGAGCGGACCCTGGTCCTCCGGGTCCTCACCCTGGGCAGCGACCGGACCCTCGTCCGGGTCCTGGCCCCGAAGAAGGACGCCGGCACCGGGACCCTCCTGGTCAAGGGGACCATGTGGAGCTTCAGCCCGAAGGTGAACCGGGTGATCCGGATCCCGGCCAGCATGATGCACCAGAGCTGGATGGGCTCCGACTTCTCCAACAACGACGTGGCCCGCTCCGACGAGATCGTGGACCGCTACCGGCACCGGCTGCTGGGCGTGGAACGGGACGGCGGCCGCGAGGTCTACGTGGTGGAATCCGTGCCCCTGGAATCGGCCCCCGTGGTCTGGGGCCGCGAGGTGGTGCGGATCCGCGACGACGAGGTCCTCCTCGGCCACGACTTCTACGACCAGGACGGCCGGCTCGTCAAGCGCATGCGGACCCTGGAGGTCCGGGTGATGGGCGGGCGCCCCACCGCGGCCCGCCAGCGCATGGAAAAGGTCGAGGCCCCGGGGGAATGGACCGAGGTCCGGGTGCGCCGGGTGGCCTACGGGGCCCGGATCCCCGAGGCGGCCTTCACCCTCTCGGCCCTGCGGAACCCGAGGAGGTTCTGATGCCGATCCTCGTCCGGCTCGCCTGGCGCAACATCTGGCGCAACCGGCGCCGCACCTGGCTCACCCTGGCCGCCATCGCCTTCGGCGCCGGGCTCCTGGTCTTCAACATCGGCCTCCAGATGGGCAGCTACGCCATGACCATCGACAACACCGTCCGGATCTTCTACGGCCACCTCCAGGTCCAGCGGGCGGGCTACCTCGACGCCCCCAAGATGCGGACCGCCGTCGCCCGGGTGCGGGAGCTGGCCGACCGCATCGGGCGCGTCCCCGGAGTGGCGGCGGCCGCGCCCCGGGCCTACGGCTTCGCCCTGGCCTCCTCCGCCACCCGAAGCTACGGCATCCAGGTGGTGGGCGTGGCCCCCCGGCGCGAGCCCGGGGTCTCGAACATCCCGGGCCTCGTCCGGCGGGGGCGCTATCTCTCCGGCGACCACGCCATGGAGGCGGTGGTGGGGCGGCGCCTGGCCCGCAACCTGCACCTCGACGTGGGCGGCGAGCTGACGCTGCTCGGCACCGGCCGGGACGGGTCCGTGGCCGCCGTGGCGGTCCCGGTGGCGGGGATCTTCGAGACCGGTTCCGCGGAGGTGGACCGGGGCTTCGTGGAGATCCCCCTGGGGACCTTCCAGGAGGTCTTCAGCATGGACGGGGCGGGACACGCCGTGGTGGTCCGGGGACGGGGCGTGGCGGAACTCGGGAACCTGGAGCGCCGGGTCCGCGCGGCCCTTCCGCCCGGGGAAGACCTCGTGGTCCTCACCTGGGACCGGCTCCTGCCCGGCATGAAGGAGCTCATCGATCTCGACTTCGCCTCGAGCTGGTTCTTCTACGCGGCCCTCGTGGTGGTCATCACCTTCAGCATCATGAACACCTTCCTCATGTCCGTGTTGGAGCGGACCCGGGAGTTCGGCCTGCTCCTCGCCCTGGGGATGCGGCCCCGGCGGATCGGCGCCATGGTGCTGCTCGAGGCCCTGGTGCTCACGCTGCTCGGCCTCTGCCTGGGCGAGTGCCTGGGTGTGGCGGTGAACGCCTGGTTCTACGTCCACGGCTTCTCCATCCCGGGCATGGAGGAACTGGCCGCCCACTTCAACATGCCCAGCGCCATCCGGCCCCGGTTCACGCCCTTCACCCTCGGCTCCGGGCCGGCGGCGGTCTTCGCCGCCGCCATGCTCTCGGCCCTCTACCCCGCCCTCCGCGCCCGGCGCCTCCGGCCGCTGGAGGCCCTGAAGGCGGCGTAAGATGCGGCCGCGGCGTCTCGCCTTCCTCGCGCTCCTCGGCTGGCGCAACCTCTGGCGCCGGCCCGGGCGGACGGCGGTCCTCCTCGCGGCCGTGGCCGCCGGCAGCTGGACCATGGTGGTCTCGGCGGCCTTCATGCGCGGCGCCATCGACCAGGTGGTGGAGGAGACCATCCGGAACCTCACGGGCCACGTCCAGGTCCATGCCCCCGGCTACCGGGACGACCCGGTGGTGGACCACCGCATGCCGCCCCCCTCCCCGGCGCTCCGCCGGGCCCTGGACGCCCCCGGCGTCCGGGCCTGGGCCCCCCGGGTGCGGGTGCCGGCGGTGGTGGCCAGCGAGCGCGAGTCGGCCGGGGTGGTGCTGGTGGGGATCGACCCCGCGGCCGAGCGGGGCCTCTCCTTCATCCCCGGCGCCGTGGTGCGGGGACGCGGGCTCGAGGGACCGGGGGACCCCGGGATCCTGCTCGGCCGGCGGCTGGCCCGGCACCTCGAGACCCGGGTCGGCAAGCGGGTGGTGGTCATGAGCCAGGACGCGGCCAACGTCATCGCCAGCCGGGGCTTCCGGGTGGTGGGGGTCTTCGGGGCACGGCTCGAGGCCACGGAGAAGGCCTTCGCCTTCACGGGGATCGAGACCGCCCAGCGGATGCTCGGCATCGGAGGCGACATCTCCGAGATCGCCCTGGCGGTGACGGACCGGGGACGCATCGCCCCGGTGCTCCGCCGGCTCCGGGCCGCCGCCCCGGACCTCGACGTCCAGCCCTGGAACGTCCTCGAGCCCATCCTGGGGCTCCGGGTGGCCTTCAGCCAGCGCTTCAGCGTCATCTGGTACCTCATCGTCTTCCTCGCCATGGCCTTCGGCCTGGTGAACACCCTCCTCATGGCGGTCTTCGAGCGGACGCGGGAATTCGGGCTCTTCCGGGCGCTGGGGATGCGGCCCGGCGCGGTGGTGGCCCAGGTGCTCCTGGAGGCCTTCTTCCTCCTGGCCCTGGGGCTCGCCGCCGGCAACCTCGCCGCCGTCCTCACCGTGGCCGCCTCCGGGGAGGGCATCGACGTCTCCGCCTTCGCCCGGGGCGCGGCCCTGGCCGGCCTCGGCCACGTGATCCCCCTCGAGTGGACGGCCGGGGACGCCCTGGCGGCCAACCTGCTGGTCATCGTCCTGGGGATGGCCGCCGCCCTGTACCCCGCCTGGCGGGCCGCCCGGACGCTGCCGGTGGAGAGCATCGCGAGGGCGTCGGCATGACGGCCACCGTCTCGTGCCGGGGGCTCACCCGCCGCTACCGCCAGGGCGCCGTGGAGGTGACCGCCCTCGACGGCCTGGACCTCGACGTGGCCCCCGGCGAGTTCCTCTGCCTCTCGGGGCCGTCGGGCTCCGGCAAGACCACGCTCCTCAACCTCGTGGGCGGCCTCGACCGCCCCACCGGCGGCACGGTCACCGTGGCGGGCCGCCGCCTCGACCGCATGGGCCCGGCGGAGCTGGCGGAGATGCGCCTCCGGCACATCGGTTTCGTCTTCCAGGCCTACAACCTGGTCCCGGTGCTCTCCGCCGTCGAGAACGTGGAGTTCGTGATGCTGCTCCAGGGCGTCGGCCGGCGCGAGGCCCGGCGGCGGGCGGCGGAGATCCTCGCCGAGGTGGGCCTTTCCGGCCTCGAGGACCGGCGCCCCGGCGAGCTCTCCGGCGGCCAGCAGCAGCGGGTGGCCGTGGCCCGGGCCATCGTCACCAACCCGGACCTGGTCCTCGCCGACGAGCCCACGGCCAACCTCGACTCCGCCACCGCCGAGGCCCTCATGCGCCTCCTCCAGCGGATGAACCGGGAACGGGGCGTCACCCTCGTGGTGGCCACCCACGACCCGCGGGTCATGGAGCACGCGCGCCGGCTGGTCACCCTCACCGACGGGCGGATCGTGGCGGACCGGCGGGTGGAGTAATGAAGCGCCGGCTGGCCGCGCTCCTGGCCCTCTGGCTCCTCGCCCCGGGGCCCGCGGCCCGGGGGGCCGAGGGCCGGATCGGCGGCTACCTGAAGCTCCAGCCCGCCCAGGCCCGGCACCGGCCGGACGACCTGGCGGCCGCCTTCGGCGACCGCTACCCCACCGACCTCTCCGGCGACCTCCGCCTCCTGGCCGAGGCCCGGTCCGGCCCCTGGGAGTGGGCCGTCCACTACGAGGTGCTGGCGCTGGCGGGCGACACCCCCGCCGCCGCCCGGGCCGCGGCGCGGGCCGGGTCCGCCCCGCCCGGCGGGGCGCTCCTGCCCGAGGACGAGCGCCGGGCGGTGGACCTGACCCGCCGCCTCACGGGCGACGACCACGTGGCGGCGGTCCATCGCCTGGACCGGCTCTACGTGGGCTACGCCGCCGAGCGCCTCGTCCTCCGCCTCGGCCGCCAGGCCGTGACCTGGGGCGAGGGCCTCGTCTTCCACCCCATGGACCTGGTGAACCCCTTTCCCCCGGCGGCGGTGGACACGGAGTACAAGGCGGGCGACGACATGGCCTACGCCCAGTGGCTCCTTCCCGGCGGCGCCGACCTCCAGGCCGTGATCGTCCCGCGCCGCGACCCGGACGGCGCCGACCTCGAGGCAGGGGAGAGCACCCTGGCCCTGAAGTTCCACGGGTTCCTGGCAGGAGCCGGGGTCGACCTCCTCTACGCCCGCCGCCACGGGGAAGACGTGGCGGGGGCCGGCTGGGCCGTGGCCCTCGGGGGGGCCGTCTGGCGCGGGGCCTTCACCCTGACCCGGCTCCGCCGCGGCACCACCGCCGGCGCCCTGGTGACCAACCTCGACCGCTCCTGGACCTGGCTGGGCCGGAACGTCCACGGCTTCGCCGAGTACTACCGTGACGGCCTCGGCCAGGTCCACGTCCGGCCCGCCACCCAAGACCCCGCCCTGGCGGGGCGCCTGGAGCGGGGCGAGACCTTCACCCTGGGCCGCGACTACCTCGCCGCCGGGCTCGACGTGGAGGCGACCCCGCTCTTCCACCTCCTCCCCTCGGCCATCTGGAACCTCGGCGACGGCAGCGGCCTGCTCCTTGGCTGGTTCCGCTACGACTGGCGGGAAGACCTCGTCTTGACGGGCGGCCTCACGCTGGCCGTGGGCCCGGGCGGCACGGAGTTCGGGGGCTGGCGGCCGCGGCCCGGGGCGCCCCTCGCCGCCCCGGGCCAGGCCGCCTGGCTGCGCGCGGCGTGGTACTTCTAGGACCCGCCGCGCCCCCCCGGGTGCGCCCCGGCGGCCCGGTGTGGTATAGTGGCCCGGCCGGCGGCCCCGGCGGCAGAGATCCATGGACCAGCACCTCACCGACATCCCCTTCACCGACCTCGACCTCGAGCCGATCCTCCTGCGGGCACTGGACGACGCGGGCTTCACCCACTGCACCCCCATCCAGGCCAAGGCCCTGCCCATCGCCCTGGCGGGGCGGGGGGTGGCGGGCCAGGCCCAGACCGGAACCGGCAAGACCGCCGCCTTCCTCCTCGCCACCTTCCAGCACCTCATCCGCCATCCCCTGCCCCCGGAGAAGGGGCGCCACCCCCGGGCCCTCATCCTGGCCCCCACCCGGGAGCTCGCCATCCAGATCCACCGCGACGCCGAGGCCCTGGGCCGGTACACCGACTTCCGGATGGCCCTGGTCTACGGGGGGACGGGCTACGACCAGCAGCGGGAGACGCTCAGGAATGGCACCGACGTCGTCATCGGGACCCCGGGCCGTCTCATCGACTACCTGAAACAGAAGGTCTACCGGCTGGACTACGTCCAGGTGGTGGTGATCGACGAGGCCGACCGGATGTTCGACCTCGGTTTCATCGCCGACATCCGCTATCTCCTGCGCCGCACCCCGCCCCCGGAGCAACGCCTCAACATGATGTTCTCGGCCACCCTCTCCCTCCGGGTCACGGAGCTGGCCTACGAGCACCTGGCCAGCCCCGAGGTGGTCAAGGTGGAGGCGGAGCACGTGACGGCGGACCAGGTCCGCCAGGTCCTCTACCACGTGGCCATGGAGGAGAAGATCCCGCTGCTCCTGGGGCTGCTCCGGCGGGCGCGGCCCACTCGGGCCCTCATCTTCGTCAACACCAAGCGGGCCGCGGAGCGGGTGCGGGCCTACCTCCGGGCCAACGGGCACGAGGCCGCCGTCCTCTCCGGGGACATCCCCCAGAACAAGCGCCAGCGGTTGCTCGAGCGCTTCAGTGCCGGCGAGATCCCCCTCATGGTGGCCACCGACGTCGCGGCCCGGGGCCTCCACATCCCCGAGGTGAGCCACGTCTTCAACTTCGACCTCCCCCAGGACGCCGAGGACTACGTCCACCGGATCGGGCGAACCGGCCGCATCGGGGCCAGCGGCGAGGCCATCAGCCTCGCCTGCGAGCAGTACGTCTTCTCCCTGCCCGACATCGAGGAGTACATCGGGGAGAAGATCCCCGTGGCCCCGGTGGAGGCGGACCTCCTCGTCACCCCGAAACGGCCCGAGCGCACCACCCGGGCGCGTCGCGCGGAAGGCGGGCGGGGACGCGGGCAGGGTCGAGGCGGCGCCCCCCGGGCCCGAAAGGACGGCCGCGGCAGGCGGCGCCCCCGCGCCCGCTGAAGGCGGCCGGCCCGCACGGCGCCATCGAAAAAGGCGGGCACCTTCCGGTACCCGCCTTGGATCTGCCGCCTGCAGGGCTTGCCTAGGACAGGGGCTGCACCTTCGAGGCCTGGGGGCCCTTCGGCCCGTCGGTCACCTCGAACTCCACGGCCTGGCCCTCGCTGAGGCTCTTGAAGCCCTCCCCGAGGATGGCGCTGAAGTGAACGAACACGTCCGGCCCGTTCTCCTGGGAAATGAACCCGTACCCCTTACGATCGTTGAACCACTTCACTGTTCCCTTTGCCACGGCAAGTCCTCCTTATCCGTGCATAGATGATACTAGGCCCGTGGGCCTTGACTGCTGGAGACGATGGTTCGTAAAGCCTGCCGGATAGGGAAAAACCCGCCGTGCAACTTCGCGTCCATCCTTTTCCGCGGCCGTGGGGCGAACCCCGCGACTGGCTCGACATTATATGGAATTTCCGGGGGCGTCAAGGACTTTCGCGCGTGCGGGCTCAGGGGCAGGGGCCGATCCGCCGCCCCGACAGCCGCTGGCGCATCATGACCCGGCCCCCCTCCGACATCTCCACGTTCCCCTCGAACCGGTCGCCCTTGTAGGTGATCCGGCCCGTGGTGCGGGTAGGGCCATCGCCCTGGTCCGGGCACACCATGGTCCAGGTGACCGTGTCGCCGCGGACCTTCATCTCCTTCATGGTACAGGCGTCGTCGCGCCCGTCCCCGCCCCCGGGCACCGGCCGCTCCTCCCGGATGCACTGGGTATACGTGTGGGCCGGCATGGGGACGGGCATGCCCTCCATCTCCATTCTGGCGGTGATCTCCCAGAGCCCGGGGTTCATGTCGGCGGCGGCCGCGGGCGCCGCGCCGGCCAGGACGGCGGCCAGCAGGACGGCGGGGGCCGAGGCTGCAAGTGGTGAAATGAGAAAGCGCATGATGCCCTCCTCTCTGCCCGGGCCGGCCCGGCAGGCCCGCCCGGGGTCGCGACAAGGCCATTCTAGCAGAAAAACGCGGCGGGGGGCACCGCCTCATTCCGGCCGCCGCCGGTTCCCGGGGGCCGGCCTCGCCGTGGGGAGCCGCCGCCGGATCCCCTCCGGCACCAGGCGTAGGATGGCCGCCTCGATCTCGGCCCGGCGCCGCTGGTACCAGACGCCGAACCCGATCACCGCGATCCCCGCCAGGCTGAGGGCGAAGGGAAACAGCAGGGAATCCTCGAAGACCTCGTGGGCCAGGTGCCCGATGTAGCCGAAGACGCCCAGGGCCCCGAAGACGGCGAAGGCCCGGCGGTCGAGCACCACCGACAGCACCAGGAGCCCGAGGTTGATCAGGCAGTAGAAGAGCTTGGCGAGTTCGCTGTGGCTCCGCATGAGGGAGAGCCCGCCCCAGAAGGCCAGGAGCCCGAAGAGATACAGCCAGAAGGCGTAGTCCTCCCGGGTGCGCCGGTCCACCACGAAGGCCGCCGCCAGCATCCCCAGGCCGAACCACAGTGAGACCCACAGGCGCCCGTTCCAGGTCAGCTCCGCCCGCCCCAGGAGCAGGGGGGCCAGGTCCATGGACATGTACCAGAGGGCGAAGGCCAGCGGGGCCGTGAGGAAGGGGAACCGGACGCGGCGGAGCACCGCCAGGGCCACCCCCGCCGTGGCGGCCTCCATGAGGATCCAGCTCCCCTTCGCCCAGACGTGGAAGCCGTGGTAGGGGCCGGGGTCCCCCTGGGGCCAGACCCCCAGCCCCCGCTCCAGGCCGTAGACCGCCAGCGGCGTCATGGAGACCGCCACCGTGAAGAGGAGCCCGCCCGGCACCCGGAGCCCCCGGGCGAAGAAGAGATGATGGCCGGCGGCCGCGAAGGCCGCGCCGTAGACCGCCGCCACGGCGAAGATCCCCCAGCCGCCGAGCCGCTCCCACGCGTCGGTGAGAAACCACACCATGGCCGAGATCACGATGAGTGCCCCGAGGTAGGCGGCCACGGTGGCGAGGTCGAAGCGGGGCCGGTCCCCGGCCCGGGCCTCGAGGGCGTGCCACAGCCGTTCGGCCTGCTCCCCGGAGATCAGGCCCTCCGATACGGCCCATTCCATGTCGTCCTTGTGGAATTTCATCCGCCCTCCCCGCCCGTTCCCGGGCATTTGCGGGCGGCCCCGCAGCCGCGGCCGCCCCCCGCCGTCACGCCTCGTACCGCGAGACCTCGACCAGGTTGCCGTCGGGGTCACGGAGGTAGACGGAGGTCATGGGCCCCAGGGCCCCGGACCGCCGGACCGGCCCCTCCACCACCGGGATCCCTTCGCGCTCGAGGTGCCCGAGGATCTCCGGAACGGGCGTCGATGTCACCAGGCACAGGTCGGCGCTCCCGGGCGTGGGAGCGGCGGCCTTGGGCTCGGGCCCGCCGCCGGCCTCGTGGAGGTTGATCTTCTGGCCGCCGAAGGCGAGCGCCCTCCTCCCGTCGAATTCCACCACCCGCATGCCCAGGGCGCGGCGGTAGAAGTCGCACGTGGCCGCCACGTCGCGCACGGTGAGGACGACGTGGTCGATCCCGCACACCTCCACGGGCGCCCCCGGGCGCGGGCGCGGCGCGTAGCGGCCGGGCTCGTCGAAGACGGAAACGTCCGCGTACCCGGCCTCGATCCGGGCGGCATGGGGCGTTCCGGCCGGAACGAAGTAGGTCTCGCCCCGGGTGCAGCCCCTCGCCACCCCCGAGACGACGAGCTCCATCCGCCCCCGGAGCACCACGCCCCACTGGGCCCCGTGGACATGCTCCGGCACGGTCACGTCCCGGTCGAACTCCATGAAGACCACCTGCCGCCCCTCGCCCCGGACGAGCCGTGCCCGGACGCCCTCCAGGGGGATGTCGGCCTCCGGGAGACCGGCGAAGAAGGGGGGAAACACGGTCATGGCAGGATGCCTCCCTCGGACCGCACGGGTACGGCCACGCCGCCGCCCGGCGATTCTCTCGGCGCCCTCCAAGATGGCCCCGTAAAAAGTCCTCTGGGTGGATGGCCAAGCGAAAACCGCCAAACGCAAGGCGCCAGGATGTCGAGGAATGAGGCGTACCCTACGGTGCGCCGCAATGGCGAGGGCATCCGAAGAACGCAGCAGTTGGCGATCTTTTGCCACGCCACCATCAGAAACGGTCCTCGATCACCACCTCTTCCAAGGGAAGCTGCCCCCCGCGGGGCCAGGGCTCCCGGATCCCCTTGCCGATGGCGACGAACATGGCCACCACGTGGTCCGGCGGCAGGCGAATCAACCGGCCCACGGCCTCGAAGTCGAAGCCGTCCATGGGGCACGAGTCGTAGCCCATGTCCTTGGCCGCCAGCATGAGGGTTTGGGCCGCGATCCCGCAGGAACGCATGGCCTCGTCCCGCTGCACCTGGGGCTTGTCTCGGTAGTAGGCGTCGAGGGCGGGCAGGATGAAGTCCTGTACCTCCCGCGGTGCGTTTCGCCAATAGCGGGCCGGGTTCCGCTCGAAGGCCCGGAGGTCGGCGCAGAGCACGATGAAGAGGGAGGCGTCCGTGACCTGGGCCTGGTCCCAGGCCGCCGCCCGGATCCGCCGCCGGAGTTCGGGGTCCTTCACCACCACGAAGCGCCAGTTCTGGATGTTGAAGGCGGTGGGCGAAAGCACCGCCAGCTCCAGCAGCTCCCGGACCTCCGCGTCGGTCATGCGGTGGCGGGGGTCGAAGTGCTTCACCGCCCGGCGTGCGCGAATGGCATCCCGCGTCTCCATGGGCCGCCTCCTCGTCCCGGCATAATCCCTGTGTCCCTTATAGCACGAATCCGCCGGCGGCGTCCCACGCGGGCCGGGGCCACCGGGCGACGCGCCATGCGGGCCCCCGGCCGGCGTCTACGGCGATCACCGTCTCTTCGTGCAGTTCCGCCACGCCGGCCGCGACCGCACCCCGGGCATGGACCTCACCTTCCCACCGAGCCCACGCCGGGCAACGCCGCTCCCTGGACCATGGCGCCGGCGGAATGGGGCCCCCTGCTTTCCCCTTGATTTCCCCGACCACCTCTGCCCACCTCAAAGACAAAACAGCCGCGAGCAGAAAAGCCCGCCATGCCGCCCATCACCGGCGCCCAACGAACGGATCACCTCTCCTCCCCAGGCCCTGGCCGCCTATCGCCGTACCGCCGACCGGCGGCAGGCCGCGGCGGCGGCCCGGCAGCGCCAGCGCCTGCAACGCGGGCGAGCCTTGGCCCGGCAGGCGGCGGCAATGCTGCGGCGCGACTTCAAGGTCGACCGGATCGCCGTTACAGCTTAATGAAGTATGGGAGGGTTCCTTTTGAAAAAAACATTATAAACTTCGATATCGACAAGTCATAAGTCATTAAAAGTAATAGTCCTAGAACTTACTTTGTCTTCATTTACTTTTAGTGCTGCGGTATAAGCGCCTGCAGCGTCGCCACCTTTCAAGTAGAGTATAACGGTATTATCTTTTTGCATAAAAAAACTCCGCAAGGTAAATTAACATCTGCAAGATCTTCAATTGCTTGTTTTGGAATTAATATTTCATTCTTACCAATAACGAGGTGATTTTCTTGGTTTCATGGCTGAAATTTGCAAGAATAGTATTTTTGCCAATGATTTCTATTGGATAAAGGATTTTCAGGATCGACGGATTATGCCAAAGTGTGGTACTGTTTGCCGCCTAATCGCTGATCCACACTTCTTTAAACTTATCTTTTGACCAAAAATAAGCTGCAGCAGATGATTCCGGCTGGGTAAGCATCAGATATGCGCCGTTAACTTGATAAGTTTCGCCATGCTCTCTTTTTCCTTTACCAGCGATTGTTGCTTTTAATTCCTTTCCATAGTGACACGTAAGAAATGTTTTTGAGTTGGCACTAGTCACTACATAGCTTTTAATATTTTCTCCCATTCTCATCATAACAACAAGCTCATAACCTTCCGCCGTATTAAGCAAGAGGGCTAAATCAAGGTTGCCGTCTGCGTTAAGATCAATTTCGCAACCTCCAACAAAACCAATTGGCAACCCACTTTGTGGGGTAGCACATACTCGATAATTAGTCACAAAAAGAGCGATCGAGGCAATTATTAACGTAAAAATCGATACTTTCATATTAATGCCATTGT
>NZ_JAATWC010000007.1 GCF_012979235.1 Dissulfurirhabdus thermomarina | reverse complement strand
TGTGGCGGCCCGGTTGGGACTGTAGCGGAAATCCGCATCAACGCCGTTTCCGCCCCCTCGGGGATGTGCCGCTCTTTGAAAAGATATTGTGCATCAACGGGTTAGGTGATATCCTGGCGGTGGAGAGTGGTTATGAAGAGGGTTGCAGGTGGGGAGCCAGCCATATTCGAGCCCGGCCCAAAGGCCGGGCTTTTCCTGTTCCGTTTCGGGGCGCCGGGAGGCGGGGCACGTTGCCCCGCCCCCCGGCCTCTGTTATATAGGCCGGGACCACCGCCCCACCGGGGCGGCCCGGCGGGCAGGAACCGTGACACCGGCGCTCACCGACGAAGCCTACATGCGGATGGCCCTCCGGGAGGCCGAGGCCGCCGCCGGACGCGGCGAGGTCCCGGTGGGCGCGGTCCTGGTGGACGCCGGGGGCGAGGTGCTCGCCGCCGCGGGCAACGCCCCGGTGGGGACCGGGGATCCCACGGCCCACGCCGAGGTCCTTGCCCTCCGGGAAGGCGCCCGGCGGACCGGGAACTACCGGCTCACGGGCACCACGCTCTACGTGACGATCGAGCCGTGCCCCATGTGCGCGGGGGCCCTGGTCCACGCCCGCGTCCGCCGTCTGGTCTTCGGGGCCGACGACCCCCGGGCGGGGGCCTGCGGAACCTTGTATAATGTCGTCCAGGACCCCCGGCTCAACCACCGGGTGGAGGTCACCCGCGGGGTCCTGGCCGGGCCGGCCCGCGAGCTGATCCAGGCCTTCTTCCGGGCCCGGAGGGCGGCCGGCGGCCAGCCGGATGCAACGGGCGGAGAGGTACCGAAGCGGTCATAACGGGGGCGACTCGAAATCGCCTGTCCCGCCAAAAGCGGGACCGTGGGTTCGAATCCCACCCTCTCCGCCAGCCCCTTTTCCCGCCGCGCCGCGGCCCGGGTTGACTTGGACCCGGCATACGGTAAGCTTGGAGGCTTCGGAGAGGTGTCCGAGTGGCCGAAGGAGCACGCTTGGAAAGCGTGTGTACCGCAAGGTACCGTGGGTTCGAATCCCACCCTCTCCGCCACATTGCGATGCAGGCACTTTTGATAGCCGGGTCCTGCGCAACGAAACCCCGCGAACCCCGCCAGGTCCGGAAGGAAGCAACGGTAGTGGGGCCCTTCGTGTGCTGCAGGGGTGCCCGGCTATCATTCTCGACGCACCTCCGCCCGCGGAGCGCCGTCCGCCCCCGGTGACCATGGCCTACCTCGTCCTCGCCCGCAAATGGCGCCCCCAGACCTTCGAGGAGGTGGTGGGCCAGGGCCACGTCACCCAGACGCTGCGAAACGCCCTCGCCTCCGACCGGCTGGCCCACGCCCTGCTCTTCAGCGGGCCCCGGGGCGTCGGGAAGACCTCGGTGGCCCGGATCCTCGCCAAGGCCCTCAACTGCGACGAGGGCCCCACCCCCACCCCCTGCAACCGCTGCGGGGCCTGCCGCGAGATCACCGCCGGGACGGCCGTGGACGTCCTCGAGGTGGACGGGGCCTCCAACCGGGGCATCGACGAGGTCCGCCAGCTCCGGGAGAACATCCGCTTCCGGCCGGCCCGGGGCCGCTTCCGGGTCTGCATCCTCGACGAGGTCCACATGCTCACCAAGGAGGCCTTCAACGCCCTCTTGAAGACCCTGGAAGAGCCGCCGCCCCACGTCTACTTCGTCTTCGCCACCACGGAACCCCGCCGGATCCCGCCCACCATCCACAGCCGCTGCCAGCACTACGAGTTCCGGCGCCTGCCCGCCGACGTCCTCGCCGAGCACCTGCGGCGCATCGTCGAGGCGGAGGGCCTCGGGCTCGACGCCCCCTCCCTGGCCCTCCTCGCCCGGGAGGCGGAGGGGAGCGTCCGCGACGCCCTGAGCCTCCTCGACCAGGTCTCGGCCTACGGGGCCCGGACCCGGGAGGAGGTCTCGGAGGCGCTGGGCGTGGTGGACACCGTGCTCCTCCGGGACCTCGCCGAGGCGATCCTCGCCCGGGACGTCTCCCGGGTGCTCGCCCTGGTGGACCGGAGCTACGACTTCGGCGGGGACCTCCAGCGGTTGCTCTCGGACCTCGTCCGCACCTTCCGGAACCTCCTGGTGATCCGCCTGCTCGGGGCCGGGGGGGCCGGGGAGGCCGTGGACCTCCTCGCCGCCGAGCGCGAGGACCTCGAGCGCCTGGCCGCGCTCCACGCCCCGGAGACCCTCCAGCAGGCCCTCGAGGCCCTGCTGGCCGGGGAAGAGGCCGTGCACCGGAGCGCGACGCCGCGCCTGGCCCTGGAGGCCCTGCTCCTCCGCGTCTGCCAGATGGGCGCCGTGGCCTCGGTGGACGACGTCCTCCGGCGCCTCGACGCCCTGATCGCCGGCGGCGGGCCGTCCGATCCGCCGGCACCGGGCGGCACCCTCCGGGAGGCCCCCGCCCCGGGCTACGGCGCGGGCGGCGGCCGAGGCACGGAAAGCACGCCCCGCGGCGCGCCCGCCCCGCCCCCCCCGGGCGGGAAGGCCGACCGCCCCCTCACGGCGGAGGCGTGGGCCGCCTTCCTCGGCCGGATCCAGCGCGAGGGGACGTGCCCGAGCCTCGCCCCGATCCTCGCCGAATGCGCCGAGGTCGACCCCGCCACCGGCGGCGTCCGGGTCACCTGCAACCATCCCATCCACCAGGACATGCTGCAGGATGCCGAGAACCGGGCGATCCTGGCCCGCCTCGCCCGGGAGCACTTCGGCCGCGACGTCCCCATCCGTGTGGACGGCTCCGCGGCCCCGGGCGGGCGGAAACCCGCCGCGGCGACCCGCCAGCAGGCCCTCAAGGAGGCCCCGCTGGTCCGGGAGGCCCTCCGGGTCTTCAACGGCCGGATCGACGACGTCCAGCCCCTCGGCGGCGGCAAACCGCGGCCCTGAACGCCGCGAACGGAAAGGAGTCACCGCCCATGCCCCCCAACATGAAGGCCATGATGCGACAGGCCCAGCAGCTGCAGGCCCGGATGGCCCAGCTCCAGGAAGAACTCGCCGCCCGGACGGTGGAGGCCTCCGCCGGCGGCGGCATGGTCACCGCCGTGGCCAACGGCAAGCCCGAGATCGTCTCGATCCGCATCGACCCGGAGGTGGTGGATCCCGCCGACGTGGAGATGCTCCAGGACCTGGTGACGGCCGCCGTCAACGAGGCCCTCGGCCGGGCCCGCCAGATGGTGGAGACCGAGATGGCCAGGCTCACCGGCGGCCTCGGGATCCCGGGGCTGGCCTGAGCCCATGGCCGCCGCCCTCCCCCCGGCCCTGGCCCGGCTGGTCCAGGCCCTCACCCGGCTCCCCGGGGTGGGGGAGAAGACCGCCACGCGCATGGCGCTCCAGGTGCTGCGCTGGCCCAGGGCCCAGGCCCGGGAGCTGGCCCGGGCGGTGGGGGAACTCCACGACCGGATCCGGCTCTGCTCCCGGTGCCAGACCTTTTCCGAGTCGGACCCCTGCCCGGTCTGCGCGGATCCCCGGCGCGACACCACGCGCCTCTGCGTGGTGGAAGACCCGGGGGATCTTCTCGCCGTGGAGAAGGCCGGGGCCTTCCGCGGCCGCTACCACGTCCTCCACGGCGTGCTCGCGCCCATGGACGGGGTGGGCCCGGACCAGCTCAAGATCCGGGAACTCTTGGAGCGGGTGCGGGCGGAAGGCGTTCGGGAGGTGATCCTCGCCACCAGCCCCACGGTGGCGGGCGAGGCCACGGCGGGCTACATCGCCGACCTCCTCCGGGAGATGGGGGTGGAGGCCACGCGGATCGCCTGCGGCATCCCCATGGGCATGGACATCAAGTACGCCGACCGCCAGACCCTCCAGAAGGCCCTCGAGGCCCGGCGCCGCGCCTAGGCCGCCATGGCCATGGATCCCAAACGGCGCCGGCTCCTGGATGTCGCCTTCCTGGCGGCCGTGGCGGCGGTGGTGGGGGTCCTGGTGGCCGCCCCCTCGGCCCGGGGGCCGCGCCTGCCGGCCGACGCCGATCACCGGGTCTTCCCGGCCCGCCCGCGGGCCGAGGCCGAGGCCGCCTGCCCGGCCTGCCACTCGGAACGGGGCCCGGCGCCGCTCGCCGCCGGGCACCCGCCGAAGCCCCAGTGCCTCCATTGCCACGAGGCGGCCCGGCCCAAGCGCTGAGCCGGCGCGCCTACCCGGCGTCCCGGCCCAGTCCCTCGAGCCGCACCTCCACCGACCGGGCGTGGGCGTCGAGGCCCTCCAGGGCCGCCAGGCGGACGACGTCCCGGGCGTCGGCGGCGAAGGCGCCGGCGGAATAGGCCAGGACGCTGGAGCGCTTGAGGAAGGTCTCCACCCCCAGGGCGGAGGAGAACCGGGCCGTCCCCATGGTGGGCAGCACGTGGTTGGGCCCGGCCACGTAGTCGCCCACGGGCTCCGGGGTGTAGGGGCCCAGGAAGACCGCCCCGGCGTGGCGCACGCGGGGCAGCAGCGCCCACGGGTCCGCCGTGAGGAGCTCGAGGTGCTCCGGCGCCACGCGGTTGGCGACCTCCACCGCCTCGTCGAGATCCCGGACCACGAGGACGAGCCCGTGGTCGGCCAGCGACCGGCGGGCCGTCTCGGCCCGGGGCAGCCGGGCGAGCTGGTCCTCGAGCGCCGCCGCCGCCTGCCGGGCCAGGGTCTCGGAGGGGGTCACCAGCACCGCCGTGGCCATGGGGTCGTGCTCGGCCTGGGAGAGGAGATCCGCCGCCACGTAGGCGGCCGGCGCCCCCTCGTCGGCGATCACCAGCACCTCGCTCGGCCCGGCCACCATGTCGATCCCCACCGTCCCCGCCACGAGCCGCTTGGCCAGGGTCACGTAGATGTTGCCGGGGCCCACCACCACGTCCACCGGCGCCACCGTCTCGGTGCCGAAGGCCATGGCGGCCACCGCCCAGGCGCTCCCCATGCGGTAGACCTCGTGGACCCCGGCCTCGGCGGCCGCCGCGAGGATGGCCGGGTGGACGCCCCCCTCGCGGTTGGGCGGCGTGGCGAGGACGATCCGCGGGACGCCGGCGATGGCCGCCGGCAGGGCGTTCATGAGCACGGACGAGACGAGGGGGGTCTGCCCCGCCTGGCCGCCGGGCACGTAGAGGCCGGCGGCGTCCACCGGCCGGACGAGCTGGCCCAGCACCGCCCCGTCCTCCCGGGTGGTGAACCAGGAGTTGGGCAGCTGGTGCCGGTGGAAGGCCCGGACGTGGGCCGCCGCCTTCTCGAGGCTCCGGAGGAAGGCCGGGTCCAGCTCCGACCGGGCCCGGCGGATCTCCTCGTCGGGCACCCGCAGATCTTCAAGTCGAAGCCCCGGCGCGTCGAACTGATGTGTATAGGCGAGGACGGCCTGGTCCCCCTCGTCCCGGACGCGGTCGAGGATGGCCCGCACCCGGGCCTCGAGCTCCGCCGGCACGTCGAAGCGACGGGTGACGAGGCGTTCGAGACACTCTTCTCCGCTCGGGGAATGAAGCGGCACCGGTTCCAGCATGGCAGATGCTCCCGAGGACGTTGATTTGAACGTTACCGGAGTCCTATAATACCCCGTCACCCTTCCGTTGGCACAAGGCGCCCCGGCCGGCGGCCGAGGCCGGGAGCCGCCGGGCCCGGGCCCGGGCCGGGCCGCGAACACACAGACCCCGGGGAGGAAGATGTATCTCCAGTTCCGCCTGTCGCCGGCCCACCAGGGCGTCTTCCCGGGCATCCCCTGGAACTCGCTCGCCCGAAATCTCCGCGCCTTCGTGGCGGCCAGGGGCGGGCGGACGGAAAACGCCGCCGAGATCCTCCAGGTGGCGGACCTCTCCCGGGCCGTGGACGCCTACCTGGCCGCCGCCCTGGCCATGCGCGAGTCCCTCCTCCTGCCCAGCCGCCGTCCGCTCCCCGTCCTGGCGGTGGCCTCCGAGGAACCCGCCGACGACGCGGCCTGGCGCCTGGCCCTCCCCGACTACCTCCTGGTGCCGCCGGAAGGTGACATCCCGGCCTTCTCCTGGATCGAGGGCTGGCGGATCGCGGACCTGGGAAAACGCTCCCCCCTGGAACGGGCCTTTCCCTGCCGACCCTTGCTGCTCCACGGCCGCGAGAACCGGGAATGCTTCTTCTGCGGCAGCTACGAGCACGTCACGGGGGCCTGTCCCGACCCCTGGGGCTTCGACGCCGAGCGCGACTTCCCCTCGGAGCTGGCGGAGATCGGGCCCGACACCCGGTGGGACTACTACCGGGGCCTGGCCGCCGAGCCCGGCGGCCTCGAGGCCCTCCACGCCTGCCTCCGGCGCCCGTTCCAGGTCCGGACGATGCTCCGGGTCGCCCGGACCACCGCCACCCACCTGGCCAACCTGCCCACGGCGCCGGAACGGCCGTCGACCCTCCTCCGCCTCCACCGGGTGATCGAGGCCCTGGAACGGCAAGACCTCGAGGCGGCCGAGACCGCCCTCCGCGAATTCGACTACGATCCCCCGGGGTTCGCCTACTACGTGATCCGCGGCTTCTTCGCCATCCGATCCGACCAGGTGCACGAGGCCATCGCCTTCTGGGCGCGGGGGGAAGAGCTGGCCGAGACGCCCCTGGGCACGGCCTACTGCGCCCTCCTCCAGGCCCGGGCCTACCTCCTGGCCGGGCACCCGGACCACGCCGAGGCCGTCCTGGTCCGCGGCCGCAAGGCCGACGGGGGTGCCCCCGAGCTGGTCTACTGGCACGCCGTGGTGGCCGCCCTCCGGGGCAACGCCAGCCAGGTCAAGTGGGCGGTGCGCACCCTGGCCCGCCATCCCCGCTGGTTCATGGCGGCCATCCTCGAGCCCTACTTCCTCGTCTGCGAAGACGACCTGGACGAGGAGTTCCTCTCCATCTGCCGGGAATCCGAGGCCTGGGCCCACCGCCAGCTCTCCCAGATCGACACCCTGCTGGACCAGATGGAGGGGGCCCTGGGACCCGACTTCACCCGGCCGTTCCGCCTGGAACTCCGGGACTGGCGGGGCACGTGGGCGCGGCAGGGATGCGGGAGCCTCACCCGGGCCTCGCACTTCCTCACCGACTTCCGCCAGCGGCTGGTGAACGCGGGCCACAAGGCGGTCCGCGACGCCCTGGCCCGGCTCGAGGCCCACCACGAGGCCCTGGACCTCGTGGTGGAACAGCCGGCCTACAGCCAGCAGGGCCGGCGCATCCGCGACGAGGCCGCCGCCCTCCGGGACGAGATCCGGGACGCCTGGCACCTCCTGCGCCACGTGAAGAACGTGGAGACCCTGAAGGACCTCCACCGGCGCCTCGAGGCCGGGGACCGGGCGGTGCGGGAACTCCTGGAGGCCCACCGCCACGTGGTGGCGCGGGACGTCCGCCTGCTCAAGGCGGCCAAGGGCCTCGCCCGCATCCTGCTGGCGGCGGCCGCCGCCGGCGTGGGCTACCTCGCCTGGTCCCTGGCGGCCCAGGTCCTCCGCTGACCCCGGCGCGGGCCTAGGCCAAGAGGACCGCCAGCACCCCCGAAAGAAAGATCCCGTCGAAGGTCCCGGCGCCGCCGATGGCGGCCACAGGTGCCCCGAGCCGGCGGACGTCCTTCAGGTGGAGGAGGTCGGCCCCCGCGAGGGTCCCCATCGTCCCGGCCACGTAGGCCACCACCGGCGCGCCCCCCGGCGGGGCCAACAAGAGACCGGCCATCGCCCCCAGCACCGGGGGCACGAAGAGGGGCAACACGATGCCGAGGCCGGGAACCGGCCGGGCCAGGGGATAGACGGCGGCGGCCACCAGGGCCGCCCCGAGAAGCGGCGGGCCCCACAGCCCCCACCGCCACATGAGGTAGGCGGAGAGCAGCAGCGGCACCAGGGCGCCGCCCACGTTGACCGCCACCACCGTCCCGGGGCGAAAGGCGGCCGGCACCCGGAAGGTCACCCCGAGGGCGCGGATCCGGGCGGCCGGTGCCACGGCCCCCGTCTCCAGCCGCCGCACGGGGATGTTCACCCGGCTGCCGAGGAGGGAGGCGAGGAGCACGCCGAAGACGGCCCCCGGGGGGAGCCCGATCCGGTCGAAGGCCACGGTGATGAGCCCCACGTGGACCACCACGAAGAGGACGGCCAGGCCCAGCAGGGAACAGAGGAAGAGGACCAGGGCGAAGGGGGTGCGGAACACGGGGGCCTCCAAAGCGGCGGGGGCGGCCCCTGCCGGGACCGCCCCCCGCGGGCCGCGGCGGCCGGGCCTACTCGATGCGGATGGCCACGTAGCGGCTGTAGCGCCCTTCCCGGATCCGGAAGAGGACGCGACCGGTCTTCTCGGACTCGGACAGCGCCTTGAAGAAGGCGTCGAGGCTCGGGGTGGACTTGTGGTTGACCTCCTCGATGAGCTGCCCGGGCCGCATGCCCGCCTGGGCCGCCGGGCTCGCCGGGGCCACCTCGGCCACCAGCACCCCCTGGCCCATGCGGTAGCCCAGCTGCTCGGCCAGCTCCGGCGTGAGCTCCTGGGGCGTGAACCCGAGCTTCTCGAGAAGCTCGTTGCCCGCCGCCGTCTCGGCGGCCTCCGTGGGCTGCTCGCCGATCACCACCCGGAGCCGCTTGTGCTTGCCGTTTCGGAGGATGTCGAAGGTCACGGCCGTGCCGGGCCGGGTGAGGGCGATCTGGTTGCGGAGTTCGCCGGTGTCCACCACCTTCTTGCCGTTGAAGCGCAGGATTACGTCACCCTGGCGGAGCCCCCCGCGGGCGGCGGGCGAGTCGTCGGCCACCTCGGAGACCAGGACGCCCTCCACCTTCTCGAGCTTGAAGGAGCGGGCCAGCTCCTCGTCCACGTCCTGGATCACCACGCCCAGCCAGCCCCGGACCACCTTGCCGGTCTTGACGAGCTGGTCCTTGATGACCTTGGCCATATTGATGGGGATGGCGAAGCCGATCCCCATGTACCCGCCGCTCCGGGAGAAGATGGCGGTGTTCATGCCCACCACCTCGCCCCGGATGTTGAGGAGCGGCCCCCCGGAGTTGCCCGGGTTGATGGCGGCGTCGGTCTGGATGAAGTCCTCGTAGTCGTTGATGCCGATCCGGCTGCGCCCCTTGGCGCTCACCACCCCCACGGTGACCGTGCCCACGAGGCCGAAGGGGCTCCCCATGGCGATCACCCACTCGCCCACCCGCAGGGCGTCGGAATCCCCGAGGGGCACCACCGGGAGCCCTCGGGCGTCCACCTTGATGACGGCCACGTCGGTCCGCGGGTCGGTCCCCACCCGCTTGGCCCGGAACTGGCGGCCGTCGTTGAGCTTCACCTTGATGACGTCGGCGTCGCCCACCACGTGGTTGTTGGTGAGGATGTAGCCGTCGGGGCTGATGATGAAGCCGGAGCCCTGGCCCACCTGGCGGTACTTTCGGGGCCCGGGCTGGAACTGCGGGCCGAAGAAGCGCCGGAAGAACGGGTCGTTGAAGAAGCCGAACGGGTCTTCCATGGGGTGCCCGAAGCCGCCCCCCCGCTCCACGGTCTTTTCCACCTGGACGAAGACCACCGCCGGCCGGGCCTTCTCCACCACGCTGGCGAAGGCCTTGGACGTCTGCTCGAGGAGCGCCACGGCCCCCGCCACGTCGTCGGCCGAGGCCTGGACGGGGCACCACGAAAGGACCAGCACGACGAGGGCCAGGGCCCACGAGGGCCGGGTTGGGCGCGGGCGGGGACCCCCCCGCCCGGAGTACTTCCACGGCATGGATCGCCTCCTTGTCATGGACGGCCCCGGGCCGCGCCCCCCGCGCGCCCCGCCCGGCCGCCCGCCGGGTCACCCTTCCGAAGCGGTCCTCCCAGGGGGGCCCTCCTCCCCCTCCACCAGGTGCCGGAACTCCTCGGCGCTCATGACCTCCCGCTCCACGAGCCCGGCCACCACCCGGTCCAGGGCGTCGCGGTGGGCCTCGAGGATCCGGCCGGCCCGCCGGGCCTGCTCGTCGAGGATGGCGCGGAGTTCGCGGTCCACCTCCTCGGCCAGCGCCGGGCTCATCTGCTCGGCGGGCGGCGCCCCCGGCACCCGGAGGAAGGGGGACGTCTCGCGGGCCAGGGCCACGGGGCCGATCTTCTCGCTCATCCCGAAGCGGGTCACCAGGGCCCGGACCATGTCGGTGGCGTGCTCGAGGTCGTTCTGGGCCCCGGTGCTCGGCTCGCCGTAGGCCAGGATCTCGGCGGCCCGGCCGCCGAGGGCCACGCAGACCCTGTCGAGGAGCTCCGCGCGGGTCACAAGATAGCGCTCCTCCTCGGGCAGCTGCAAGGTGTAGCCCAGGGCCGCCCGTCCCCGGGGCACGATGGAGATCTTGCTCACCGGGGGCGCCCCGGGGCAGTGCGCGGCCACCAGGGCGTGGCCCGCCTCGTGGACGGCGACCCGCCGCCGCTCCTCGTCGCCCAGCCGGCGGCTCTTCTTCTCGGGCCCGGCCAGCACCTTCTCCACGGCCTCCTCGAGATCGGCCTGGCGGATCTCCCGGCCGCCCCGGCGGGCGGCGAGCAGCGCCGCCTCGTTCATGATGTTGGCGAGGTCCGCCCCGGCCAGCCCCGGGGTCCGCAGCGCGATGGCGCCGAGGTCCACGTCGGCGGCCAGGGGCTTGCCCCGGGCGTGGACCTCGAGAATGGCCTTCCGGCCCCGGACGTCCGGGGCGTCGAGCACCACCTGGCGGTCGAACCGGCCCGGCCGGAGCAGCGCCGGGTCCAGGACCTCCGGGCGGTTGGTGGCGGCCAGCAGGATGACCCCCTGGTTGGGCTCGAAGCCGTCCATCTCCACCAGGAGCTGGTTGAGAGTTTGCTCCCGCTCCTCGTTGCCGCCGGGCACCGCCCCGCCGCCCCGGAACTTGCCGATGGCGTCCAGCTCGTCCACGAAGACGATGCACGGGGCGCTCTTCTTGGCCTGGTCGAAGAGGTCGCGGACCCGGGCCGCCCCCACGCCCACGAACATCTCCACGAACTCCGACCCCGAGATGCTGAAGAAGGGGACCCGGGCCTCACCGGCCAGGGCCCGGGCGAGCAGGGTCTTCCCCGTTCCCGGGGGGCCCACCAGCAGGACCCCCTTGGGAATGGTGGCCCCGAGCCGGCGGTAGCGGTCGGGCTCCCGGAGGAACTGGACCACCTCCCGGAGTTCCTCCTTGGCCTCCTCGCAGCCGGCCACGTCGTCGAAGCCCACCCCGGTGCTCCGCTCGGGGGAGATGCGGGCCTTGGTCCGGCCGAAGGAGAGGAGCCCCGCGCCGGGGCGCCCCATGGAGCGCACCAGGAGGAACCAGAGCCCCACCCAGAAGAGGACGGGGAGCAGGGTGCTCCAGAAGAGCCGGCCCAGGGTGCTCTCGCGCTCCCCGGCGTAGTCGGTGCCGGCGGCATCGAGGGCGGCCACGAGCCCTGGGTCCTCCACCCGGACCGTCTCGAAGAGCACCGCGAGGCCCTCGCCGCCGGCGAGCTCCGCCGCCCGGTGCCGGAGGGCCTGGAGCGAGACCCGGCCCCCGGCGGGGGCGGCGCCTTCCTCGGCCAGCCGCGACCGGACCTTGGCCGCCAGGCCCTCGGGGCCGTCGAGGTAGACCCCCTGGATCCGCTCGGGCCCGAGGCGCACCTGCAGGATCCGCCCTTCCCGCAGGAGGCGCTTGAACCGCGCGTAGTGGATCTCCTGGACCTGGGCCTGGAGCCAGATCTGGGGCAGGATCAGGATGAGGGCCAGGCCGACGGCCCAGTAAATGGTAGAAAATACGAGCTTCTGGCGCTTTTCGTCCATGCGGGAACGGTAGGGAGGGGCCGGCCGGGTGTCAAGGCGGCCGGCCCCCGGCGGCCTACTTCGTCCCGCTGCCGCCGCCGGTGCCGGCGTCGGCCTGCTTCAGGACCTCCTTGTGGACCTCGGGCTTGTAGCGCTTCTCGAGGTCGGCGAGGAGGGCGTCCAGGGCCTCCTGCTGCTTCTCCTGCTGGAGCTGCTGGCGCACCTGGCCCTCCACGGAGGCGAGAGTGGGCACGGAGGCGGCCTTGCGGTCTTCCACCTGGATGAGGTGGTAGCCGAAGGCGGTCCGGACCGGCTGGCTCACCTCGCCCTTCTTCAGGGCGAAGGCCGCCTTCTCGAACTCGGGCACCATGCGGCCCTTCGGGAAGAAGCCGAGTTCGCCGCCCTTGTCCCGGGTGCCGGGGTCCTCGGAGTACTTCTTGGCCAGGTCGGCGAAGTCGGCGCCCTTGCGGATCTGCTTCCGGATGTCGCGCGCCTTGGCCTCGGCCTTGGCCCGGGTCTTCTCGTCGGCGCCCTGGCCCACCCGGATCAGGATGTGCCGGGCCCGGACCATCTCGGGCTGGGCGAACTTGTCCTTGTTCTCGGCGTAGTAGGCCTTGAGTTCCTCGTCGGTGACGGAGACCTTGGCCCCGATCTCCCGCTCGAGCATCTCCTGGGCGAGGACGGTGTTGGCGAGGTCGTCCATGCGGGCCTTGACCTCGGGGAGCCGGTCGAGCTTCCGGGCCCGGGCCTCCTGGGCCAGGAGGGTGATCTGCACCCAGCGCTCGAGATACTTCTCCTGGAGGCTCGGGTCCTGGGCCAGCATCATCTTCATCTGGGGCGGCAGCGAGGCCAGGTTGCGTCGGAACTGGTCCAGGGTCATCTGGTAGGGGCCCACCCGGGCCAGGACGCCGCCGTCCTTGTCGTCGCCGTTGGCCGGGCCGCAGGCCATGGCCAGGAGCAGGACCGCCGCTAGGATCAGGTTTCTCATCTGGAACACTCCTTTCGGGCTCGCCGGGAGCCGTGGGGTGAATGGGGGCCGCCGGGGCGGCCTCATCTGGCGATATGCCTCGGGGGATAGACCCCCGAACGGACCGTGACGTTGGGCAGCACCATGGCGCCCGGGCCGAGGAGCGTCCCCGGGCTCGTGACGGCGTTGCACCCCGTCTGGACCCCGTCGCCCAGGACGGCCCCGAACTTGCGGCGGCCGGTGTCCAGGGCGCGCCCCCCGTGCCGGAGGCGGACGTTTCCGGGCGTGAACCGGAGGTTGGCCAGCTTGGTGCCGGCGCCGAGGTTCACGTCGTTGCCGAGGAGGCTGTCGCCCACGTAGGCGAAGTGCCCGGCCTTGGCCCCGTCGAGGAAGACGGCGTGCTTGACCTCGGTGGCGTGGCCCACCACGCAGCCCGTGCCCACGAGGCAGTGGCCCCGGATGTAGGCCCCCTGGCGGATCTCGGTGTGGTCGCCGACGAGGGTCGGCCCGGCGACGAAGGCCCCGGGCTCCACGAGGACGCCGCGGCCGATCTCCACGTCGGCCCCGGCGAAGACCGCACCCGCCGAGAGCAGGGAGGCCCCGGGGACCACCCGGCCGTCCACCGCCACCTCCAGCCGGCCCTTGGCGGCATCGGCGCAGCGGACCTCCACGCGGCCCTCGACGGGTCCCCCGGGCGCCAGCACCAGGGGGCGGTCGAGGGGCACACCCGGCCGGACCGCCGGGCCGAGATTGCCGGCGACCTGGTCCGCCAGGAAGGCCCCGAGCCGGTCGAGGACCGCCCAGACCGGGCCCTCCCCGTCGAAGAGGGCGGCCCACCGGGGCGGGATCCGGGCGAAGTAGTCGGCGGCGGCAAGACCCGTGTTCATGGCGTGAAGCGGGGACCCGGCCGCGCCGGGGCGGAAGGCGGCCTGGAGGGAAGGCGCCCCGGGGGGAACGCAAGAGGCGGCACCCCGCACCCGGGGGCGGTGAAACGGACCGTGCGCACAAGGGCAGGCTATACCGGGGGCATCCGCGCGTCAAGGCGGGAGACGCCGCCCCCTGGCGCCCGGGGCCGGGTTTTGCTAGTCTGGATCCCGGAAGCCGGAGGGAAAGGGAGGCCGGGAACCCGGCCGGGCCCCCGGCGCCCGGCCGCAGCCATAGGAGCACGCCGTGCCAGAGACCGCCGCCCGGGCCGAACTCTGCCCCCTCGGGGCGAGGTGCCCCGTCCAGGACGAGCTCACCCGCCTCAAGGAGGAACACCGGCGCCTGACCGGGCTCGTCCAGACCGATCCGCTGACGGGCCTCTTCAACCTCCGCCACCTCATGGAATGCCTCGACCGGGAGCTCGAGCGCACCCGCCGGACCGGGCTCCCCACATCCCTCGTCATGATGGACCTCGACCACTTCAAGGCCATCAACGACACCCACGGGCACGAGGCGGGCAACCAGGCCCTCCGGTGGGCGAGCGGCCTCTGGCGCAAGGCGCTGCGCCGGCTCGACGTCCTGTGCCGGTACGGCGGGGAGGAGTTCGTGGCCATCCTGCCGGCGACGCCGCTGCCCCGGGCCGTCCAGACGGCCGAGCGGCTCCGGCGGGCCCTGGCCGAGACCCCCATGGAACTCGACGGCCGCCGGGTCGCCCTCACGGCCAGCTTCGGGGTGGACGTCTACCTCCCGCGACACACCTTCTCGCCCGAGGCCTTCATCAAGCGCACCGACGCCTTCCTCCTGGCCGCCAAGGCCGCCGGGAGAAACCGCGTCCACCACCGGGATCTCGGCGCCGGGACGGCCCCCACGGCCCTCACCCCGGAGGAACGCTCGGCCCTGGCCGACGGCGGGGGCCCGGGCCGCCGGCACCGCGAATGAGCCCAAAGCCCTCCCCGGCACCTCCGCCCGCCCCCTTCGTGGCCGTCAGCAGCGGCAAGGGCGGCGTGGGCAAGACGAGCCTCGCCCTGAACCTCGCCCTGGCCATGGCCGGGGTCGGGCGGCGTATCCTCCTGGTGGACGGCGACCTCGGCCTCGCCAACATCGACGTGATGCTGGGCCTCGACGTCCGGGGCACCATCCGGGACGTGCTGGCGGCGGGGGGAGACCCGCGGGAGGTCCTCGTCACCCCGGCGCCGAACCTGGCCGTCCTGCCCGCCAGCTCGGGCGTGCCCGACATGGCGGCCCTCGGGCCGGACGACCGCTCCGCCCTCGAGGAGGTCCTCGAGGACCTAGCCGCGGACCACGACCTCGTCCTGGTGGACACGGCGGCGGGGATCGGCCCCTCGGTCCTCTGGTTCAACGCCTTCGCGGACCGCAACCTCCTGGTCCTCACGCCGGACCCCACCTCCCTCACCGACGCCTACGCCCTGGTGAAGGTCCTCTGCCGCGAGCATCACCGGCGGCGGGTCACCGTGGTGGCCAACATGGTCCGGGACGACCGCGAGGCCCGCCGCATCCACGACAACCTCGCCCGGGTGACGGAGCGGTTCCTGGGCCTCCGGCCGGAGCTCCTCGGCGCCGTCCCCCGCGACCCCGCCGTGGAACGGGCCGTCCGCGCCCAGGTGCCCCTGCTCCGGAACGACCCGGACCGGCCCGCGGCCCGGGCCGTCCGGGAACTCGCCGAAAGGATCCTCACCTGGCTGCCGCGGGCCCGGGGGCAGGCGCCCCGGCCCGCGCGCGCCCATGCCCGCGAAGGAGGTCATCACCCATGAAAGCCATCCGAACCGCCCTTTCCGCCACCGTGCTCGCCGCCGCCCTGGCCGCCTGGGCCCTCTTCCCCCCGGGCCCGCCGGCCCTCGCCAAGTCCCGCAAGGCCGACACCGACAAGACGCTCAAGAAGACCCGGGTGGAGGTCCTCACGGACTGGGACGAGCGGAACCTCTACCGCCTGGTCCGGATCAACGGCGTCACCTGCATCGAGTACAAGAGCCTCCGCCGCGGCGGGCTCTCCTGCGACTGGTCCCGGGCGCCCAAGTTCTGAACGCCCCGCCGCAGCTCATGCCGCCCGGCGGACCGCCCGATAAGGAAGGCAGCGGGGGCCGCCGCCGGGGCGCGCCCCGGACTTCCGCCGCGGGGAGGGGCGCATGGCATCCGAACGGGCGAGGACTGACACCACCGTCCTGGTCGTGGACGACGAACCCTTCGTCTGCGACAGCCTCTCGCGGCTCCTCCGGACCGAGGGCTTCACCTGCCTCACCGCCGGCGGCGCGGACGAGGCCCTGGACCGCCTGCGGGAGCATCCCGAGATCGCCGTGGTCCTCTCCGACATCATGATGCCGGGGCGCTCCGGCATCGAGCTCCTCTCGGACATCCGGAGCCGCCACCCGGACGTGGCCGTCATCATGGCCACCGCCGTGGACGACCGGGAGACCGCCGTCCGGGCCCTTTCCCTCGGGGCCTACGGCTACATGATCAAGCCCTTCGACCGCCACGAGGTGGCCATCAACATCCTGAACGCCCTGGAACGGCGGCGCCTCATCCAGGAGAGCCGCGACTACGAGGAACGCCTCGAGGCCAAGGTCGAACAGCGCACCCGCGACATCAAGCGCCGGGAGGAGGAGATCGCCCTCCGCCTCGTCTCCGCCCTGGAGTACCGGAACCGCGAGACCGGCGCCCACGTCCAGCGCATCGGCCGCTTCGCCGCCGCGGTGGCCGGGGCCCTGGGCTGGCCGGCGGCGGCGGTGGAAGACATCCGCCTCGCGGCCCCCATGCACGACGTGGGGAAGATCGGGATCCCCGACGCCATCCTGCTCAAGCCCGGCCCCCTGACTCCCGAGGAATTCGCCGTCATGGAGCGCCACGCCGATATCGGGGCCCGGGTGCTCGGCGGCTCCGACATCCCCCTCCTCCAGATGGCCGCCGAGATCGCGCTCCGCCACCACGAGAAGTGGGACGGCTCCGGCTACCCCGACGGCCTCTCCGGCGGGGACATCCCGGAGAGCGCCCGCATCACCGCGGTCTGCGACGTCTACGACAGCCTGGTCCACGACCGGGTCTACCGGCCGGCCCTCACCGAGCGCCAGGCCCTCGACATCCTCCGGGAGGGGCGGGGCACCCACTTCGACCCCCGGGTCCTCGACTGCTTCCTCGACCTCCTGCCGGAGCTGCGCCGGATCCGCGAAGACCTCCGGGACGACGCCGGCGCCGCCATCGGGTAGAATCCCCCCCGGATCCCCGAGCACCGGAGGCAGCGACATGCCAGCGCCCACGAAGGCCCGGGGCGGGCGCCCCTTTCCGCCCTGGCGGCGGGACGTCTTCCTGGCCGACTTCCACATCCACTCCCGGTTCAGCCGGGCCACCAGCCGCCGGATGACCGTCCCGGAACTCGACCGCTGGGCCCGCCTGAAGGGCCTGGCACTGGTGGGAACCGGCGACTTCACCCACCCCGGCTGGCTGGCGGAGCTCGAGCGGGAACTCGTCCCCGACGGCACCGGCCTCTACGCCTGGCGGGGCAACCCCGAGGGCACCCGGTTCGTCCTCACCGCCGAGGTGGCCAACATCTTCACCCAGGGCGGGCGCAACCGCCGGATCCACACGGTGCTCTTCGCCCGCGACCTCGAGGTGGCCCGCGACATCCAGGCCCGGCTCCGCCTCCTGGGAAACGTCGCCTCGGACGGCCGCCCCATCTTCGGCTTCCCGGTGAAGCGCCTGGTGCGCCTCGCCCTGGAGGCCGACCCCGCCAGCTTCGTCCTCCCGGCCCACGTCTGGACCCCGTGGTTCTCCCTCTTCGGGGCCAAGTCCGGCTTCGACGCCCTGGAGGACTGCTTCGAGGAGGAGAGCGGGCACATCCGCGCCCTGGAGACGGGGCTGTCCTCCGACCCGGGGATGAACCGGCGCCTGTCGGCCCTGGATCGCTACACGCTCCTTTCCAACTCCGACGCCCATTCCCCGGAGAAGCTCGGCCGGGAGGCCAACGTCTTCTCCTGCCCCCTCGGCTACGATGCCGTCCTGGCCGCCATCCGGGACCCGGACCGGGGCTTCGAGGGAACCATCGAATTCTTCCCCGAGGAGGGGAAATACCACCACGACGGCCACCGGGCCTGCGGGGTGGAACTCGCCCCGGCCGCCACCCGCCGCCTCGGCGGCCGCTGCCCGGCCTGCGGCCGGCCCCTCACCGTGGGCGTCCTCCACCGGGTGGAGGAACTGGCCGACCGGCCCGAGCCCGGGACGCCCGACAGGGACCGGCCGGCGGTGCACCTCGTGCCCCTCGAGGAAATCGTCGCCGAGGCCCTGGGGGTGAAATCCGTGACGAGCCGGGTCCGAAGGGAGTACGCGCGGCTCGTGGCCCTGGCGGGCCCCGAGATGGAGATCCTGCTCTGGCGGCCCCTGGAGGAACTGGCCGCGGTGGTGCCGGAGCGGATCCTCCTCGGCATCCGCCGGATGCGCCAGGGACGGGTCTCCATCCGCCCCGGCCACGACGGGGTCTACGGCCGGATCTCCCTCTACGGGGAGGAACCGGCCGAAGAGGACGACGCCGGCCGGCCGGCGCAGCTCCCCCTCTTCTAGCCCCGGCCGCCCCCGTCGAAGAGGACGGCCGCCGTCTCGCCGACCCCCGCCAGGCACCAGTGGAGTTCGGCCACGAGGTCGTCGAGGTCCACGCCATCGAGCCCCAGCCGCCGCCAGGCCCCGGCGTCGATGGGCGGAACGAGGTCCGTCCCTCCGGACCCCACGCCGAAGGCCCGGACCAGGGCGTCGGCCACGTGGACCACGGCGGCGAAGGGATGCTCGCTCTTTCCGGGGGCGTGGTGATACCGGATCCCGTGGACGATGCCCTCGGGGAGCCGCCACTCCGCGGCCAGCCAACCGCCGAGGCCCGCGTGACCCACCGTGAAGGCCCTCTTTTCGACCTCGCGGATGAAACGATCCTCCGCCCGGGCCGCCTGGAGCACCCCGGCGAAGCCCTCGGGGAAGAGGCGGAGGAGGAGGAGCTTTCCGATGTCGTGGAGGAGCCCCGCCACGAAGGCGTCGTTCGCCTCGGGGAGGGCGGCCCGGGCGGCCAGGCGCTGGCTGACGAGCCCCGCGGCGATGGTGTGGACCCAGAAGGGCTCCGGCGGGAAGTCCCGGCTGGCGATCCCCCGGAAGGCATCCGCCAGGGAGATGGAGAGCACCACGTTCTGGACCGTCTGGAGCCCCAGCACCACCACCGCCTGGCGGAGGTCCGCCACCCGGTTCGGCAGGCCGTAGAAGGAGGAGTTCACCAGCCGGAGGATCCGGGCGGCCAGGGCCTGGTCGAAGGCGATCTCCTCCGACAGGGCCTCCACCCGGACGTCGGGATCGCGCAGGGCCTCGAGGAGCCGCGAGACGGTCTGCGGGAGCGCCGGGAGATCCGGGGCCTTCTGGAGGCGCTCGCGGACGTCAATCCGTTCCACGCCCCTCCCCTCCCCCGTGCCCGGCCAGGTGCCGCGCCAGCGCCAGGCGGATGGCCTCCATGAGGGGGTCCCCCGCCACCCGCCGGAACCGGGGGGCCAGGGCATCGAGGGCCGCCCGGACGGCCATGTCCGCCCCGCCCTCGGCCGCCGCCTCCGGGGTCTCGGCCACCGGCACCGAGTCGATCCCCTTCTCCGCCAGCCAGGCGAGGGCCTCCGGCGTGAGCGCCGTCCCGGCCCGGAGCAGCAGCTGCCCCTCCGGGGTATGGAGGTCACGGGCGAGCACCGCGCCCTCCGGCACCTCGCCCACCGGCATGCGGACGGCCCCCGCCATGCGCCCTCAGTCCTCCAGGCTCACGCGGACCCGGCCCGCGATGGGGTCCACCTGGTGGAAGTTCCGGAGCCGCATGATCTGGACCTCGTTGAGCCGCGTGCCGCGGGGCACGAGGAACCGCCCCGAGGCCGTCTTGATGTCGGCGGCAAGGCGCATCCCGGGCTCGAGTTCCTCGAGGGGAAGCGCCACCACCTTCCGGGGCGGCGCCTGGGCGGGGACCAGCTCCGCCAGGACCCGCACCACCTCCGGGTCGAACACCGTGCCGGCGAGGCCCGACATCCGCTCCAGGGCCTTGGCCGGGGCCACGCCCTCCCGGTGGACCAGGCCGTCCAGGTAGCTCGCCGCGTGGGTGATCATGGCGCCCACGGGGATCGCCACCCCCGGGAGCCCGTCCGGGAACCCCTGCCCGTCGAACCGCTCGTGGTGACTCCGGACGAGGAGGGCGGCCTGGCGGAGGAACTCGATCTTCTTCAGCAGGCGCTGGCCGAGCGCCGGGTGGCCGCGGTAGATCTCCTGCTGGGCCGGGGTCAGGCGGTCGGCGGGCACCTTGACCACCTCCTTGGGCGCCCCGATGAGCCCGATGTCGTGGAGGGCCGCCCCGATCTCCACGAGGTCGAGGTCCACGCCCTCGATCCCCATGCGCTCGGCCAGGCGGCGGGCGAGGGCGGCCACCCGGTTGGCGTGCCCCCCGAGGAAGGGGTCGTAGAGCTCCATGATCTCCACGAAGACCCGGACCGTGTCGCGAAAGTTGGTCTGGAGCCGGGCGTGGAGTTCCTGGAGCTCCCGGTGGCGGTCCTCCAGCTCCCGGGTCCGCTCGAGGACCTTCTCCTCCAGCCGGGCGTTGAGTTCCTGGAGCCGCTGGTTCTGCTCCTCGGTCACCTGGAGGAGGCGCCGGTTCTCGGTGACCAGGAAGTGCTGCAGGGCCGCCTGGCGCACCGTGGCCACGAGGTCCGACTCCTGCCAGGGCTTGGTGATGAAGCGGAAGACCTCCCCCTTGTTGATGGCGTCCATGGCCGCCTCCATGTCGGCGTAGCCCGTGAGCATCACGCGCACCACGTCCGGGGCGGCCTCCTTGATGGCGGCGAGGAGCTCCGTCCCGCTCACCTCGGGCATCCGCTGGTCGGAGATCACCACGGCCACCGGGTGTTCCAGGACGAGGTCCATGGCCTCCATGGGGCTCGTGGTGGCCAGCACCCGGTAGCCTTCCCGCCGGAGCAGCCGGTTGAGGGCCTTGAGGATGTTCTCCTCGTCGTCCACGAGGAGGACGGTCTGGACGTTTCCGCCGGGAGCCGCCGCCCCGCCCCGCGGCGGGGTCTCCATCACCTGGTCCGTCACGGTAGACCTCCTTCTTCCGGGCCGCCGTCCCGTTCGATCAAGACCACCACCCGCCCCACGGCCCCGTGGGGGTAGCGCACCGGCGCCGCCCGGACCTCCACCGGCGACCCCCCGGGCCGCTGGAGGACGCCCCGGAAGGAGGGGCGGCCGGGGCCGACTCCGGCGACCTCCCGGGCCGTCTCCGGGCCGAGCACCGCCGCCACCGGGGCCTCGAGGAGCACCGGATCGGCCCCGCCCAGGATCCGGCGGGCCCGGTCGTTGGCGAAGGCCACGAGGCCGTCGTCGCCCACCCCCAGGACGCCCACCGGCACCTGGTGGAGGACGTGCTGGTAGTTCTCGAGCACCCGGTTTCGGAGTTCGAGCTCCCGGGTCCGGTCCGCCACCCGCTCCTCGAGGCGGCGGTTCCAGTCCTCGAGTTCCCGGTTGCGCTCCCGGAGTTCCCGGGCGAGGCGGTCGTTTTCCCGCCGGAGCCGGGCCACCTCCAGGGCCTCCCGGACGACGGCCTTGAGCTCGTCGTCGTCCCAGGGTTTCAAGAGGAACTTGAAGACGTGGCCCCGGTTGACGGCCTCTGTGATGGCGTCCACGGCGGTGTAGCCGGAGAGGATCATCCGGACCGAGAGGGGGGAGATCTCCCGGGCCCGTTCCAGGAACTCCGTGCCGCTCATCCCCGGCATGCGCTGGTCGGCGACGATGACGTCCGCCGGCGTCTCCCGGAGGAGGGCCAGGGCCTCCTCGCCCCCCGTGGCGGTGAGGATCCGGTACCCCTCGCGTCGGAGGAGGCGCCGGAGGGCCGCAAGCACGTTCTCCTCGTCGTCCACGATGAGGACGGTCTCTCGTTCCGCCATGCCCCGCTACCCCCCGGCCGCGCCGGCGGCGGGCGCCGCCGGGTCCGGCTCCCCGGCGAAGTCCGCCTCCTCGAGGACCGGGAGGAAGACCCGGAAGGTGGTGCCCCTGCCGGGTTCGCTCTCCACCTCGATGGTCCCCTGGTGGCGCTGGACGATCTTGTAGGTGACGTGAAGGCCGAGCCCCGTCCCCTTCCCCACGGGCTTCGTGGTGAAGAAGGGCTCGAAGATCCGGTGGCGGATCTCCTCGGGGATGCCCTTTCCGGTGTCGTGCACCACGATCTCCACCCCCGGCCGCGGCGCGTCCACCGCCCGGGTGGAGACGGTGATCTCGCCCCGGCCCTCGATGGCCTGGGCGGCGTTCACCAGGAGGTTCATGAAGACCTGGTTGAGCTGCTGGGGGTAACAGAGGAGGAGCGGGATGTCGCCCAGGTCCTTGTGGACCTCGGCCTTGTACTTGAGCTCGTTCCAGACCACGTTCAGGGTGCTCTCGATCCCCCGGTTGAGATCGGCCCGCTTGAGCTCCGCCCGGTCCACTTGGGAGAAGTCCTTCAGATCCGCCACGATCTTCCGGACCCGCTCCGTCCCCTCGAGCGACTGCGCCACGAGGTCGTCCAGGTCGGCGAGCAGGAAGTCGAGGTCCGCCTCCCGTTCCGCGGCGCGGACGCGGGCGGCGAGGTCCGCCGCCTCCCCGGGGCCCTCCCGTTCCACGAGGGCGGCCAGTTCCCGGTAGAGTTCGATCACCCGGCGGAAGTCCGCCGCGTAGGACCGGAGCGTCTGGAGGTTGCTGCTCACGAATCCCACGGGGTTGTTGATCTCGTGGGCGACGCCCGCGGCGAGCTGCCCCACCGAGGCCATCTTTTCCGACTGGAGGAGATGCGACTGGGCCTCCTTGAGTTCCCGGAGGGCCTTCTCGAGCTGGGCGTTGCGGTCCTCGAGCTTTTCGAGGTTGCCCTGGATCTCCCGGTTGAGCCGCCGGATCTCCTCCTCCGCCGCCCGGCTCTCGGTGATGTCCCGGAGGACCAGGGCCACCTGCCCGCAGCGCCCCTCGCCGTCCGGAACGGACGCGGCATTGACCCCGAAGATCCGCCGCCCGAGGCGGCCGGAGAGCTCCAGCACCCTGGCGACGGCCCGGCCCTCCGAGAACACCTGCCGGACGGGACACGCCGCCGGGTCCGCCTCCGTCGGGCATTCGCGCCCCCCGTGCAGCTCGGTGCAGGGCCGCCCCGCCGCCTCCTCCACCCGGCACCCCATCCAGTGGGCCGCCGCGTGGTTCGCCAGGGTCACCCGGAAGTCCCGGTCCACGGCGAGGATCAGGTCGGGGACCGCGTCGGCCACGGCCCGGAGGCGGTTCCGGCTCTCGATGAGCCGGGCCTGGAGCTCGCGGGCCCCGCCCATGTCGAGGAGGAGGCCCACCACCGTCCCGCCGTCCGCCGCCTCCGGCACGAGCGCCGCGGTCACCGAGAGGAAGGCCGGCCCTCCCCCGGGGAACTCCCACTCGCACTCGAAGTCCTCGGCGTACCCCTCCGCCCGGAGCGCGGCCACGAGGTGGTCCCACCGCTCGGGCGGCCGGCAGCAGGCCCGGAGGGCGGCCTTCTTCCCCTTGCCGGGAGCCAGGCCGAGGACGCGGCGCCCGTGGACGTTGAGCTCGACGAGCCGGCCCCCGGGCGTGGCCCGGAAGGCCGCCTGGGGGATGAGGTCGATCAGGGACGGGTGATCGGATGCGGGCATGGGCGTTCCTCCGGGAAAACCGCGGCGGCCCCGCGAAGGGGTCCCTTTTCTCTATCGGTACCCCGGCGGGGAAGGTTGAGCCGCCGCGCCCGCGGCGCCGCTTGCCGCCGTTAAAATTTTTTTGGCAAAATCCCGATGGGTTCGATAAGTTGAAGAGGTTGGAGGTTGGACGTCCCGTTCCTCCCATAGCCGGGGCCGGAACGGCGCCCCGGGCATGCCCGCGGGCGCCGGCCCCACGAAGGCGACGCGTGTTCGACTGTGGAATCTTCCTCCCATAAGAACCCCCGCCCCCGGGTGGGCCGGGCCGCGACCCTGGCGGCGCTCTGCGCCCTGCTCCTCGCCCTCGGCCCCCCGGCGGCGCCGGCCGCCGAGACCACCGAGGTGGTGGCGGTGCTGGAGGGACGGCTCCTGCCCTACCTCGAGGCCTACCAGGGCATCTCCGAGGGGTGCGGGTGCCAGCCCGCCGCGGTCTGGCTGGACACCCCCGTGCCGCAGCGGGAGCTGCTGCGCCGGATCCGGGCGCGGCACCCCAAGATCATCGTGGCCATGGGGTCCAAGGTGCTCCGGCTGCTCCTGACCTCGCAGATCAAGGCCCCCATGGTCTACGGCCTGGTCCTGAATCCCTGGACCTTCTTCAACTCCCGGCCGAAGAACGTCACCGGGGTGGCCATGAACATCGCCCCGGAGGACTACTGGTGGGCGCTGCTCACCCTCCGCCCGAACGCCCGCCGGGTGGGCCTGGTCTACGACCCCACCCAGTCGGCCTTCCTGGTGGAGGAGGCCCAGCGGATGACCCGGAAGCACCACCAGGTCCTCGTGGCGCGGGCGGTCTCGAGCCCGGCCGAGGCCCTCCACGCCATCAAGGAGATCTCCCCCGAGATCGACGCCTTCTGGCTGCTCCCGGACACCACCGTGATCCGCCGGGAGATCCTCGATTACCTCCTGCTCAACTCCCTCCGGTACAAGTTCGTGCTCATGGCGCTCTCCGACAAGCAGGTGGCGGCCGGGGCGCTCTTCTCCTTCGATTTCGACATCCGGGCCATGGGCCGGGCGGCCGGCGAGATCGTCAAGGTCCTGCAGAGCGGCGTCCCGCCGTCCAAGGTGCCGTTGCGGTGGTCGCCGCGGCCGCGGCTGATCATCAACATGAAGACGGCCGAGAAGATCGGGGTCCGGGTCCCCGAGGACCTGGCCAAGGCCTCGCGCCTCTTCGACTAGCCGGCGCCGCCCCGGCGGCGGAGGCACACGGTGGCGATGAACCGGATCTCTCCCCAGCCCCAGCGGCGGCCCGTCACCTTCCGGGCCAAGCTCATGGCCGCCACGCTGGCCGCGGTGGCGGGGGCCTTCCTGGTGCTGCTCGGGGTCACGGGCTACCACGAGATGCGCTTCCTGCGCGAGAACTTCTTGAAGCGCGGGGAAAGCCTGGTGGAGGGCCTCGCCTCCGGAAGCCGCATCCCCCTCCTGGCCGAGGACGGGGACCGGCTCCGCGCCATGGTCCGGGGGCTTCGGTCCCGGGACGCCGTCCTCTACGCCGTCTTCTACAATGCCAAGGGGGAATACCTGGCCGGCGAGCTCTTCCGGCCGGAGGCCCGGTGCGCCTTCGACCGCCTCCGGGCCGCCCCGGCGCCGCCCCTCGCCCCCGGCGCCGTGGAGATCCGGGAGCTGGCCGGGCCCCAGGGCCGTTCCTACGAATTCTGGCACTCGGTGGCCTCCCGGCGGATGACGGAGATCGACCTCCTCGGCGGCCTCGGGGACGGCGAGGCGGAGGGCGAGATCCAGTCCATCGGCACCCTGTGCCTCGCCGTCTCCGGGGAGGAACTCGCCGCCACCGCGCGCCGCCTGCTGCGCGACGGGCTCCTCATCGGCGTCCCGCTCCTCCTGGGACTGGCCGGGCTCATCCTCGTCCTCGTCCGGCGCCTCGCCCGGCCCCTCTCCGACCTCGCGGCGGTCATCCGCTCGGTGGAGTGGGAAGGGATCCACCGTCCCGTGCCCGAGGCGGGCCCCGCCGAGATCCGCCAGCTCGCCGAGGACTTCAACCACATGATGGCGGCACTGGAGGAACGGCGGGAGCGGCTGCAGGCCTCGGAATCGCGTTACCGGCGACTCTTCGAGGGGATCCGCCACGGGCTGGTCCACCTGGGCCCCGGGCGCGAGATCCTCGACTGCAACCCCGCCTTCCTGGAGCTGCTGGGTATCCAGGAGTGCGGCGGCGCCGCGGGCCACCGCCTGGACGACTTCGCCTGGGACCCGGCGGGCGCAGACGCGCTCTGGGAGGCCCTGGAGGCCCGGGGCGGGGTGCACGACTGGCCGCTCGCCCTCCGGGCGCGTCACGGCGGCCGGCTCGAGACCCTCTTCTCGGTGGTCGCCCACCGCGACGAGACCGGGCGGCTGCAAAACGCCGAGGCCATGGTGGTGGACGTCACCACGCTCCGCAACCTCGAGAGCCAACTCCGCCACGCCCAGAAGATGGAGGCCGTCGGCACCCTGGCCGGGGGCATCGCCCACGACTTCAACAACATCCTGACCGGCATCTCCGGCTACGTGAGCATGATCCGGCCGCTGCCGGAGGTGCGGTCGCACCCCCTCCTCGCCAAGGCCGTGGCCGCCATCGAGAAGAGCGCCGACCGCGCCGCCCACCTCACCGGCCAGCTCCTCGCCTTCGCCCGCAAGGGCAAGTACCAGGAGACCCTGGTGGACCTCAACCAGCTGCTGGAAGAGGTGGCCCGCCTGCTCCGCGAGACCTTCGACCGTCGCATCGAGATCCGGACCGAGCTGGCCCCGGGCCTGCCCCCCGTCCAGGCCGACGGCGACCAGATCCACCAGGCGATCCTCAACATCTGCATCAACGCCCGGGACGCCATGCCGGAGGGCGGCGTCCTGACCCTGGCCACCGAGCACCTGCGGCTCGAGGAGGCATTCGACTGCCAGGGCACCCTCGTCCCCCCCGGCGACTACGTCCGGCTCACCCTCTCCGACACCGGCCACGGCATGGACGAAGAGGTCCGGGCCAAGATCTTCGAGCCCTTCTTCACCACCAAGGGCCCCCGGGAGGGCACGGGCCTCGGCCTCGCCATGGTCTACGGCATCGTCCAGAACCACGGGGGCCACATCTCGGTGGCCTCCCGGCCCGGCGGCGGGACCACCTTCCGCCTCTACCTCCCGGCGGCGCAGGAGACCGGCGGGGCGGCGGCCGAGACGCGGCCGGAGCCCGGCCCCGTGGAGGCGCTGGGGCGGGGCGAGCTGATCCTGGTGGTGGACGACGAGGAGATGATCCGGGAGCTGTCCACCGACATCCTCGCCCCGGCGGGGTACCGGGTGGTGACCGCCGCCGACGGGGCAGAGGCCCTGGAGCGCCTCGGGGAAGAGGCGGAGATCCAGGCGGTGCTCCTGGACATCATCATGCCCGGGATGGGGGGGCGGGAGGCCTTCGAGCGGCTGCGGGCCCGGGCCCCGGGCCTGCCCGTCATCCTCGCCACCGGCTACACCAAGGACCAGACGGCCCAGGAACTCCTCCGGGCGGGGGCGGCGGGCCTGGTGCTCAAGCCCTACAAGCGCGAGGAACTGCTGCGGGTCCTCCGGCGGGCCCTGGACCAGGCCGCCGGCGGGTGAGCCGGAAGGGAGGGCGGGGGAGAAGGGGCCTCAGGCCACGGCCACGGCCACGGCCGGGCGCGGCCGCTTCGGGACGGGTCGGACCTCGGCGTCGGAGCGCCGGCGCTCCACCACGCACCAGGTGCCGGGCCGGGCCTCCAGCTCGGCGAGCAGGGCGTGGTGCAGGGCGTGGCCGCTCTTCCTGGCCACGACCCGCCCGATCAGGGGCAGGCCGCAGAGGTAGAGGTCCCCGAGGAGGTCCAGGACCTTGTGGCGGACGAACTCGTCGGGGAAGCGGAGCCCGCCCCGGTTCAGCACCCCGTCGTCGCCGAGGACCACGGCGTTGTCGAGGGAGCCGCCCTGGGCCAGGCCGTTGCGCTTGAGGTATTCCACCTCGTGGAGGAACCCGAAGGTCCGGGCGCGGCCGAGCTGACGCGCGAAGGCCTCGGGACCCACGTCGGCCGAGAACCGCTGCCGGGCGATGAGCGGATGGTCGAAGTCGATCTCGAAGGCCACCCGGAAACCGTCGAAGGGCTCCAGCCGGACGAACTTGTCGCCCTCCCGGACCTCCACCGGCTCGAGGATCTCGAGGTAACGCCGCGGGGCGGACTGCTCCTCGATCCCCGCCGCCTCGATGAGCTTCAAGAAGGGCCCGGCGCTGCCGTCCATGGCCGGGACCTCCGGGCCGTCCACCTCGACCCTGGCGTTGTCCACCCCCAGCCCCGCCAAAGCCGCCATGAGGTGCTCGATGGTGCCCACAGAGCAGGTGCCGTCGCCGATGGTGGTGGCCATGCGGGTATCCACCACGTTGGCGGTGCGGGCGGCGATCCACCGCGCGGGCGTCTCGTCCACCCGGACGAAGGTGATCCCGGCGCCCGGATCGGCCGGGTGGAGGCGAACGGTCACGACCCGGCCGGAATGGAGCCCCACCCCCCGGGCGGCGACACTCCTTTGCAACGTCTTTTGCATGACGACCACTGGCATCTCCTTGGACCGGGGCGGCGAGGGCACACCCCGACGTCGAATCCTTGATCCGCCGGTCTATGAGCAAAAAGGGTGCCAATCTGGAGATAAATTTTTATTCTTTTATTCCAGCCAGTTATATGTGTACCGGTACATCAACACCCCGGGGCGGGACCTCGATGTCCCATCCGCCGTCCCGAAATGGGACCAAAATGTCTCACCTTGAGACGACCCCGGCCGCCGGGGTCGAGAAGAAACGGGGACCGGCGCGGAAGGCGGAAGGCCCCGGCAGCGGCGCGCCGGCGGCGCCCGCCCTCACTCCTGGCGGGCCAGCCCGAGCCGGCGCAGGGCCTTTTCGTCCCGGGACCAGTCCTTGAGGACCTTGACCCGGAGATCCAGGTACACCTTGCGGCGCCAGAGTTCTTCCATCTCCTCCCGGGCCATCCGTCCGACCTTCTTGATGAAGCGCCCGCCCTTGCCGATGAGGATCCCCTTCTGGGAGGGACGCTCCACGTAGATGGTGGCCGTGACCCGCCGGAGCCCGGTCTCCGGCTCGTCGGCGATGTCCTCCACCTCCACGGCGGTGGAATAGGGGACTTCCTGGCCCGCCAGGAGGAAGACCTTCTCGCGGATGATCTCCGCGGCCAGCTGGGCCGGGCCCTGGTCCGTGAGGGTCTCGGCGTCGTAATACGGCGGGCCCTCGGGGAGGAGGCGCAGGATCTCGTCCAGCACCGCCTCCACCCCGTCACCGTCCCGGGCGGCCACGGGCACCAGGGCGGCGAAGGGGTGAAGCCGGCCGAGTTCATCGAGGATGGGCAGCAGGTTCTCCTTGGCCACCTTGTCGATCTTGTTGAGCACCGCCACCACGGGACACCCCACCTCCCGGAGAAGATCCAGGATGGCCAGCTCCCGGGCGCGGTCGCGGTGGCTGACGTCCACTACGAAGACCACCACGTCCACGTCGTGCAGGGCCCGGGTGGCCCACTGGACCAGCACCCGGTTGAGGAGCCGCTTCGAGTCGTGGATGCCGGGGGTATCCACGAAGACCACCTGGAAGTTCTCCCCCGTGAGGATACCGCGGATCTGCCCCCGGGTGGTCTGGGGCTTCGGGGTGGTGATGGCCACCTTGGCCCCGAGAAACTGGTTGAGGAGGGTGGACTTTCCGACGTTCGGGGCCCCGACGATGGCCACCACTCCGGAGCGGTGGCCGGGCCGGGAGCCGGCGGCGGTCCTCTCGGGTCCTTCCCTGGCCGGGTCATCCATGGGGGACGTCCTTCCCGCCGGCGGCCTCGAGGGCCTCGAGGGCCTTGCGGGCCGCCGCCTGCTCGGCCTCCTTCTTGCTGGCGCCCTCGCCGGTGGCCAGGCGGCGGCCCTTCAGGGAGAGCGCCACCACGAAGTGCTTGGCGTGGTCCGGGCCCCGGGCCTCGACGACCTCGTAGGCGGGGGCCTCATGGTACCGTCTCTGGGTGACCTCCTGCAAGGCGCTCTTGTAATCGCCCAGTCCCCCCACCTCCTCGGCGTGTTCCAGGAGGGGGCCGAAACTCGACCGCACGAAGCGGAAGACGGCCTCGAGCCCCCCGTCGAGGTAGAGCGCCCCCACCAGGGCCTCGAAGGCGTCCGCCAGGATGGAGGCCTTGTGCCGCCCCCCGCTCCGTTCCTCCCCCCGCCCGAGGCGCAAGAGGGCGCCCAGGCCCAGTTCGCGGGCCGCGGCGGCCAGCCGCCCCTCGTTCACCAGGCCGGCGCGCATCTTGGTGAGATCGCCCTCCCGGAGACGGCCGCCGTAGCGGTCGAAGAGCAGGCGGCTGATGACGAGGTCGAGCACGGCGTCGCCCAGGAACTCGAGCAACTCGTTGTCCGGAGACGTATCCCCGTGCTCCACGGTGTAGGACCGGTGGGTGAGGGCCTGGCGCAGCAGCCCGGGAGACGAAAAGGTGTGGGAGACCCGGCGCTGAAGCTCGGCGAGGGGATCGGGAGAGGGCGAGGTCGGCGCCTCGGGCATCGGGACTCCGGCGCGGGGAAGACCAGGGCGCCCCGGCTGTCAGCCGGCGGAGCCGGGTTCTTCCTCGAGGACGGCGCTCACCTGTTCCAGCTGCGGCGGCGTCTCCTGCCCGACGCCGATCATGCGGCACATCCCGTCCACGATGCCCCCCTCGTTGATCACGAAGGTGGGCGACATGATGTCGCCCTTGACCCGGCCGGTGGAGGTCACCTCGAGGTGCCCGGTGGCCACGATGTTGCCGACGACCTGGCCGCCCACCACCACGGAGGTGGCCAGGATGTCGCCCTCCACCTTGCCGTTGGTGCCGAGGATGACGCTCCCCTTGGATTCCACCCGGCCTCGGATGGTCCCCTCCACGCAGATGCTCCGTTCCGAGAAACAGTTGCCCTCGAAGAGGGTGTTGGCACCGATCATGGCATCGAGCTTTTGCAGTTCCTTCTTCTTGGTGAACACGGCCCGCTTCCTCCGCCTAGCCGCCCCAGGCGTAGTTGGTCTTCATGTTGAGGATGTAGTGGGTGGGGTTGACGGCCTTGCCGTTGATCTTGACGATGTAGTGGACGTGGTGCCCCGTGGAAAGCCCCGTGTTCCCCATGAAGGCGATCACGTCGCCCCGCCGGACCCGGTCGCCCCGCTGGACGTTGAACCGGGAAAGGTGCCCGTAGATGGTGACGCAGGAGGGGGAGTGGCGGAGCTGGACGTAGCGGCCGAGGTACTTGTCGCGGCCGACCTTGACCACCGTGCCGTCGGCGGGGGCGATGATGGGGGTTCCGGGCCGGCCGGCGATGTCGAGCCCGTTGTGGAAGTCACGCCCCCCGGTGAAGGGGTTCACCCGCCACCCGAACCCCGACGAAATCCAGTAGTCGCTGGCCTTGACGGGGACGATGCTGGGGGTGTGATCCCAGCGCTCCCGGCGTTCCTTGATGTAGGCGAGGATCTCCTGGACGCTGTCGGCCAGGGCCTCCACCTGGGCCACCGCGGGCCGGTCCGCCGGGCGCTGCGGCACCTGGACCGTGCTCTGGGCGGCGGTGTCCTCCGGGGCGATGGTGGAAAGGTCCACCCCCGGCACCCCGCCCTGGCCGAGGAAGGCCTCGGGCGAGTCGGCCGAGGCCTCCTTCTCGAGGCCGAGGAAATCGCGGATGAGGGCCTCGTCCTTCTGGAGGTGGCGCACCTTCTCCATCACGGCGTCCAGCTGGCTGGCCTTCCGGGCCAGGACCTCGTGCTCCTGGCGGATGGCGCGATACTCCCGGTAGTAGGTGTAGGCCAGGTAGCCCGAGACCGCCAGGGAGACCCAGGAGGCCGCGACCAGCGCCAAGACCCCGTAGAAGACGACCCCGGGGCTGGAGAACATCCGCGGCCGCGACCGCGCCGACGGCAACCACATCACGGTGACTGTACCGGCTTTCATGCCTTCGCCTGCCTCTTCCCCCGCGCGGCCGCCGGCCATGCCGGCGCCGCGCCTGGTCGGCCCGCCCGAAACGCCGGGCGGCCCTTTCTATGGGCGTGAAGATGGATCAGCCCGTACCCCCCACGCGACGTCGAGGCGGCCGCCCCTCCCCAAAAAAACGGGGCGCCGCCCTGCCACTTCGCTATTCCATAGCCAAGAAACGCCTCGTTGGCAAGGGAAAAACGCACACAAGACCCCCTTGCAGTCTCGTTATCGATATTCGGCCGCAACTTCTTTAAACAAAAAAAGCGGCACTTTCGCCCCACGCCATCCCTTTGCGGGGCCGCCCGGGCGCCGACCCTTGGCAGGGCCGAAATCCGGGGTAAAGTGGGACGAAACGGGGAGGATCCGGCCCGCCGCGCCGGCCGGGCCTCCCGCAAAGGGGTGAATCATGCGAAGCGACAGGATGAAAAAGGGCCTGGAGCGGGCCCCGCACCGCTCCCTCTTCAAGGCCATGGGCTACACCGACGAGGAGATCCGGCGGCCGCTCATCGGCGTCGCCAACTCCTTCAACGAGATCATCCCGGGCCACGTGCACCTGCGCCAGGTGGCCGAGGCGGTCAAGGCGGGCATCCGCATGGCGGGCGGAACGCCGGTGGAGTTCGGCGGCATCGGGGTTTGCGACGGCATCGCCATGAACCACCTCGGCATGCGCTATTCCCTGGCCAGCCGGGAGCTCATCGCCGATTCCGTGGAACTCATGGCGCAGGCCCATCCCTTCGACGGCCTCGTCCTCATCCCGAGCTGCGACAAGGTCACCCCCGGGATGCTCATGGCCATGCTCCGCCTGGACATCCCGGCCATCGCCGTCAGCGGCGGCCCCATGCTGACCGGCTCCTGGCGGGGGCACCCGGTCAACCTCATCAGCGTCTTCGAGGGGGTCGGCCGGGTGAAGGCCGGCGAGATCTCCCGGCGCGACCTGGCGGAGCTGGAAGACGAGGCCTGCCCCACCTGCGGCTCGTGCGCCGGCATGTTCACCGCCAACTCCATGAACTGCCTCACCGAGGCCCTGGGGCTGGCCCTGCCCGGCAACGGCACCATCCCGGCGGTCAGCGCGGCGCGGCTGCGGCTGGCCAAGGCCACGGGCCGGCGCATCGTCGAGATGGTGGCCGAGGACCTCCGGCCCCGCGCCATCGCCACCCGCGCCGCCTTCGAAAACGCCATGGCGGTGGACATGGCCCTCGGATGCTCCACCAACACCGTGCTCCACGTACCGGCCATCGCGCGGGAGGCCCGGGTGCGGCTCCCGCTGGAGAGATTCAACGAGGTGAGCCGCCGCACCCCCCACCTGTGCAACCTCATCCCCGCCGGGCCCCACAGCCTCCAGGATCTCCACCTCGCCGGCGGCATCCCCGCCGTCCTGAGGTCCCTGGCCGAGATCGGCGGCCTCCACAAGCGGGCCATGACGGTCACCGGGCGGACGGTGTGGGCCAACGTGAAGGAGGCCGCGGTGCGGGACCCCGGGATCATCCGGCCGGTCACCGACCCCTACCACCAGGAGGGCGGCATCGCCATCCTGTACGGGAACCTCGCCCCCCAGGGCGCCGTGGTGAAACAGGCCGCCGTGGACGAAAGGATGCTCCGCCACCAGGGGCCGGCGCGGGTCTTCGACTCGGAGGACGAGGCCTACAAGGCCATCCTCGCCGGCCGCATCCGCAAGGGCGACGTGGTGGTCATCCGGTACGAGGGCCCCAAGGGCGGCCCGGGCATGCCCGAGATGCTCTCCCCCACCGCCGCCATCGTCGGCATGGGCCTCGACCGGGACGTGGCCCTCATCACCGACGGCCGCTTCAGCGGGGGCACCAAGGGCGCCGCCATCGGGCACGTCTCGCCCGAGGCCGCGGAAGGCGGCCCCGTGGCCCTGGTGCAGGAAGGCGACACCATCGCCATCGACATCCCCGGGCGCAAGCTCGAACTCCGCGTGCCCGAGGCGGAACTGGCCCGGCGCCGAAAGCGCTGGCGGCCCCGGCCGCCCCGGGTCCGGACGGGCTACCTCGCCCGCTATGCCCGGCAGGTGGGAAGCGGCGCCACCGGCGCCGTGCTCCCGGACTAGGCGCAGGAGGACCGGAGAGACCCCATGAAGACCCGAAAGCTCGTCATCCACGTCCCCGAGCCCGAGCGCTGGGAGGTCGCCGTGGCCAACGCCCTGAACTTCTTGAAGACCAGGGCGGAAGGGGAAGACCTCCGGGTGGCCGTCATCGCCAACGACCGGGCCGTCACCCGGTGCACCGCCTGCGACCCGAAGCTCTTCCAGCACCTTCGGCAGCTCAAGCTCGACGGCGGCGAGATCTACCTGTGCGAGAACTCCCTGCGGCGGTTCGAGATCCCCAGGGAGCGGCTGCCCGACGTCTTCGGCACCGTCCCCGCCGCCGTCCGGGCCCTGGCCGACCGCCAGGCCGACGGCTGGTGCTACGTCCGGGCCTAGCAGGGCCGGCCGGGCGGCCGCCCCTCCGGCTCCGGGAACCAGGTCAGGTGCCAGAACCGGAAGTACTCCGAGGCCGTCATGCACTCGGGGGAGACGCCGAGCCGCTCGCAGAAGCGCACCAGGTTGTCCCGCCGCCCGCAGATGACGTGAAAAGAACGGCGCCGGCGGCTATGGTAGTTCTCGTGGATGGCGATGTGCCCCCGCTCCGCCCAGGCCACCGCCTGGGGGATCTCCTGGAGGGAGAAGAACCGGACCTGGAACTCTTCCTGGAGAGGCGCGATGAGGGGCCGGATGTCAGGAAGAGGTCGCTTCTTTCGCCGGGGCACAGCGGGCCACCTCATCCGCCGGGCCGGCCCTTCGGGGAGAAGACGGCCCGGCAAGCCGCAATATATTGAAATAAGAGGGGAAAATATTTCACCTCGTCCTCCCGGCCCGTGTCGGCCCGATGGCGGGCCACACCGTTCTATTCGGCGTCCGGAACGGGAGGCTTGAACAAGGACGAAAAACGCCTTTCATGGCAAGGGGTTGGAAGGGGGACCGAATGGACCGCACCAGCACCATCCAGCGCACCACCGCCGAGACCGACATCCGGGTCGCCCTGAACGTGGACGGGCGGGGCGATGCCTCCGTGGCCACGGGCCTCCCCTTCTTCGACCACATGCTCACCCTCTGGGCGGTCCACGGCTTTTTCGACCTGGAGGTCCAGGCCCGGGGCGACATCGAGGTGGACGGCCACCACACGGTGGAAGACGTGGGGATCTGCCTCGGGCGGGCCATGCGCGAGGCCCTGGGGGACTTCCACGGCCTGCGGCGCTTCGGCCACGCGGTGGTCCCCATGGAAGACGCCCTCGCCCGGGCGACGGTGGACTTCTGCCGGCGCCCCTACCTGCGGTTCCGGGCGAAGTTCCCGGCGCCCACCGTGGGCGGGTTCGACCTGGAGCTGGTGGAGGAGTTCCTCAGGGCCCTGGCCGTGAACGCGGGGCTCACCCTCCACGTGGAGGTCCCCTACGGGGGCAACGGCCACCACATGGCCGAGGCCGTCTTCAAGGCCCTCGGCCGGGCCATGGACCAAGGCACCGGGCTGGATCCCCGGCTCAAGGGCCCCCTCTCCTCCAAGGGGACCCTCTAGGCGCCCCGAGAGAAAGGAGTCTCCCGCGTGGCCGCACACCCGTCTCGCACCGGCCGTCCCGGCCCGCCCCCCGCCCTGGCCCTGGCCATGGCCCTGGCCATGGCCATGGCCCTGGCCGCGGGCTGCGCCCGCACCCGGCCGGCCCCCGGGCCGCCCCTTCCCGACCTGTCCCGGATCGCCGTCCTCCCGGTGGACCGGGCCTCCGTGCGCCCGGGACAGGAAAAGGCCACCTGCGCCCTGAGCGACACCACCTTCGCCGCCTCCGAGGTCAACCCGGAACAGGCCGAGGCGGTGACCCGCGTCCTCTTCGAGCTCGTGGAGGGCGATCCCCGCTTCCGGCCGGTGCCGGAGGGCCGGTGCCTCGGGCTCCTGGGCGCCCTCCTGGCGGCGGACGTCAAGGCCACCCAGCTCCGGCTCATCCGGGCCTTCGGCCGGGAGCTCGGCGCCGACGCGGTGCTCTACGTGAAGCTCTTCCGCTTCTCGGAGCGGGAGGGGACGGCCTACGGCGTCCGGAGGCCGGCCTCGGTGGCCTTCAACCTGCACCTCATCCGGGTGGCGGACGGGGCCGTGCTGTGGCGGGCCGCCTTCGACGAGACCCAGAAGCCCGTGTCCGAGAACCTCCTGGCCCTGGACACCTACCGCCGCCGGGCCGTGCGTTGGCTGACGGCGGCCGAGCTGGCGCGCATGGGGCTCGAAGCGGCCCTGGCCGACCTCCGCCGCCGCCTGCCCTGACCGGAGCCCCATGACCCTCGATATCGGCCAGGTGGTGGAATACCTGGAGGCGCAGCGGTTCATCTGCGGCCTCTGCCTGGGGCGGAAGGGGGCGCGGAGCCACGTCCTGACCCACCTCGGCCGCGAGGTGAACCTGGCCCCGAACCGCTTCCTGCACGTCTCCCGGCAGCGCCTGCCGGCCGGGACCCGCGAGGAGCACCTGGACCGGCTCCGCCGGATCTGGGAACGCCGCGACGCGCTGGCCGCCCGGGTGGACATCGTGGAGCTCTGGAACCTGGTCCACGACGAAAGGCCCGCCTGGTCGCCGGCGGAGCTGGCCGGGCTCGCCTTCTCCGGCCCCGTCTCCGACGACCACGCCGCCGCCCTCATCCGGGCCGTCATCACGGAGCAGGTCCACTTCAAGTTCCGGGACGGCGCCATCCAGGTCCGATCCCCCGAGGAGGTGGCCCGCTCGCTGGAAAGGCGGCGCCAGGAGGCCGAGCGCGCCGCGCGTCTCTCCGCCGGCTCGGCCTGGCTCCAGGCCCTCTGGGGACAAGGCGCGCCGCCGCCGGGCCTCGACCCGGAGCAGGTCCGGTTCTGGACCGAGGCCCTCCGCGGCTACTGCCTCCACGGGGACGAGGCCCCTCACGCGGCCGAGGCCCGGCAGGTCTTGAAGACCGTGCACCGGGCCTCCCCGGCGGGGGCCTTCGAGACCCTGGTCCGGGCCGGGGTCTTCTCCAGGGACGAAAACCTGGAACTCCTCCGCCTCGACCTCCAGGCGGACTTCTCCGCCGAGGTCGAGGCCGAGGCCCGGCGCCTGGCCGCCGCCCCCACCGAACCGGACGGACGCGAAGACCTCCGGGACCTCGACACCTTCACCGTGGACGCCCCGGAGAGCCAAGACCTCGACGACGCCCTGAGCCTGCGCCCGTGGGCGGAGGGCCTCGAGGTGGGCGTCCACATCACCGACATCGGTCTCCGCCTCCCACCCGGCTCGCCCGCCTTCGAGGAGGCCATGGCCCGGGGGACCAGCATCTACCTCCCGGACCAGCGCCTCCCCATGCTGCCGGAGGTCCTCTCCCAGGAGGCCTGGAGCCTGCGCGAGGGGGCCGAGATGCCGGCGGTCTCCTTCCTCGCCCGGCTGACCCCGGAGGGAGAACTCCGGGACTACCGCATCACCCGGAGCCTCGTCCGCATCCGGGAACGGCTGGGGTACCGGGAGGCCGACGCCCGCCTGGCGGCGGAGGGCCCCTTGAAGGCCCTCCACGGGGTCTGCCGGGAGCTTCAGCGCCGCCGCGTGGAGGCGGGGGCGCTGCCGCTTCCCATCCCGGACCTCGTCATCCGGGTGGACCCGGACGGCACGGTTCACGTCTCGGTGGAGGAGCCCGGTCCCTCGCGGTTCCTGGTGGCCGAATGCATGATCCTGGCCAACAGCCTGGCCGCCGCGTTCCTCCGGGATCACCGGATCCCGGGACTCTTCCGCAGCCAGCCGCCGCCGAAGCAGCGCCTCATCGACGGCATCGAGACGGACCTCGTGGCCAACTTCCGCCAGCGGCGCCTCATCAGCCGGGGCGTCCTCGGCCCGGAACCCGAGTTCCACCACGGGCTCGGCGTGGCCGCCTACACCACGGTGACCTCGCCCCTGCGCCGGGCGCTGGACCTCCTCATGCAGCAGCAGATCGCGTCCACCCTCAGGGACGGGCGGCCGCTCCACGGGCCGGAGGACCTGGCCCGTTACGGGGCCGTGCTGGGCGAGGGGCTCCGCAAGGCCGCCGCCGCCCGCCAGGCCCGGGTCCGCTACTGGATCCTCCGGCACCTGGAGCAACGCGCCCCCGCCCGGCTCCGCGGCCGGGTGCTGGAGAGCGGACCCCGCCGCGTCCTGGTGTTGCTGGAAGACTACCTCATGGTGGGGGAACTGCCGCGCCGGCCCGGGCGCCACTACCCGGTGGGCGACGCCGTGGAGGTGACGGTCCGAAAGGTGGACGCCCGGGAGAACGTCCTCAAGCTCGACTGGCCGTAACGGCGCCCCCGGTCAGACGAGGTGGGGATGCAGGGCCTTGAAGGCCGGCGTCCCCGCCCGGCCGAGCCACTCGTAGACCAGCATCTCCGCCGGGCCGACCAGCCCGCCGGCCGCGGCGACCCGGCGGAAGGCCCACTCCGCGTGGGCCGGATCCCGGGACCCCGCGGCGTCCGCCACCATCCAGACGCGGTAGCCGGCCGCCAGGGCGCCGAGGGCGGTCTGCGCCACGCAGATATGGGCCTCGACACCGGCCAGCACCAGGGTCTCCACCGACCGGGGCCAGGAACCGAGGACCTCCTGCACCCCGGGGGCCTCGAGGGCGTCGAACTCCACCTTGTCGACCCGCGGGACCTCCGCCAGGAGGGCATCGAGGGCCGGGTCCAGCCCGCCGAGCCCCCTGGCATACTGCGTGGTCACCAGGGCGGGCACCCGGAGGACGGCGGCGGCCCGGGCCAGGAGGGCCATCCGCTGCACCACCTCCCGGCCGTTGGAGACCACGTCGAGGAGCCGGGCCTGGGGATCCACGAGGATGAGGCCGCACGCCTCCGGCGCCGCTCGCCCGCCTCCCGTCCGCGGCCCGCCCGCCTCGGCCGTCATTCCCCGAGCAGCGCCTTCTTCCCGGCCATGAGGTCCTCGATCACCACCGGGTCCGCCAGGGTCGAGGTGTCCCCGAAGTCGCCGTAGTCGCCGGCGGCGATCTTCCGGAGGATGCGCCGCATGATCTTGCCGCTCCGGGTCTTGGGCAGCCCGGAGGAGAACTGGATCACCTCGGGGGAGGCGATGGGCCCGATCTCCTTCCGGACGTGGGTGCGGAGTTCGGCCCGAAGCTCGTCCGTCCCCTCCACGCCCGCCTTGAGGATGACGTAGGCGTAGATGGTCTGCCCCTTGACGGGGTGCGGCATCCCCACCACGGCGGCCTCGGCCACCGCGGGGTGAGCCACCAGGGCGGACTCGATCTCGGCGGTCCCGAGCCGGTGACCCGAGACGTTGATCACGTCGTCGAGGCGGCCCATGATCCAGAAGTAGCCGTCCTCGTCCTTCCGGGCGCCGTCGCCGGCGTCGTACACCCCGGGGAAACGCTCGAAATAGGTGGTGCGGAAGCGCTCGGGGTCGCCGAAGACGCCCCGGAGCATCCCGGGCCACGGCCGCTTGACCACCAGGTGGCCGCCCTCGTTCGGCGGCGCCGGCGTCCCCTCCTCGCGGAAGACGTCGGCGTCCACGCCGGGCAGCGGCAGGGTGGCCGAGCCCGGCTTGAGGGGGGTGGCATAGGGGAGGGCCGATATCAGGATGCCCCCCGTCTCGGTCTGCCACCAGGTGTCCACGATGGGCAGGCGGCCGCCGCCCACGTGCTGGTGGTACCACATCCAGGCCTCCGGGTTGATGGGCTCGCCCACGCTGCCCAAAAGCCGCAGGGAGGACAGATCCCGCTTCCGGGTCCACTCCACGCCCTCCCGCATGAGGGCCCGGATGACGGTGGGGGCGGTGTAGAAGATGTCCACCTTGAACTTCTCCACCACCTGCCAGAAACGGTCCGGGGCGGGCCAGGTGGGGACCCCCTCGAACATGAGGGAGGTACCCCCGAGGGCCAGCGGGCCGTAGACGATGTAGGTATGCCCGGTGATCCAGCCGATGTCGGCGGTGCACCAGAAGATGTCGTCGTCCTTGAGGTCGAAGACCCACTGGGTGGTGTGGGCGGCGTAGGTGAGGTAACCGCCGGTGGTGTGGATCACCCCCTTGGGCTTCCCGGTGCTGCCGCTGGTGTAGAGGATGAAGAGGATGTCCTCCGCGTCCATGGACTCGGGCTCGCACCGGTCGGTGATGTCGTCGGCGGCCATCTCGTCGTGCCACCAGGAATCCCGCCCCGGCTCCATGGCCACCTCGTTGCCCGCCCGGCGCACCACGATGCAGCGGCTGACCGAGGGGCAGTTGCGCAGGGCCTCGTCGGCGTTGGGCTTGAGCGGGATGGTCCGACCGGCCCGGAGCACGGCGTCAGCGGTGACCAGGACCTTGGCCTCGCAGTCGCGGATGCGGTTTTCGAGGCTGTGAGCGCTGAAGCCGGCGAAGACCACGCTGTGGACGGCGCCGATCCGGGCGCAGGCCAGCATGGCGATGGGGAGTTCCGGGATCATGGGGAGGTAGATGGAGACCCGGTCGCCCTTTCCGACCCCCATCTTGCGGAGGACGTTGGCGAAGCGGCAGACCTCGGTGTGAAGCCGCTGGTAGGTGTAGACCCGGACGTCGTCCTCGGGCTCGCCCTGCCAGACGAGGGCGGCCTTGTTGCGCCGGCCGACGGCGAGGTGCCGGTCGAGGCAATTGGCGGCCACGTTGAGCCGGGCGCCCGAGAACCAGCGGATGGACGGCTCGTGGAAGTCGGCCTCGAGGACCTTGTCCCACGGCCGGTCCCAGGTGACGAGCTCGCGGGCGCGGTCCCCCCAGAAGCCCTCCGGGTCTTCCATGGACCGCCGGTAGTGGGCCCGGTATTCGTCGAGACTCTTCACCCAGGCCGCGGCCCGTCCCTCCTCGGGGGGCTCGAAGATGCGTTTCTCCTTGAGAAGGCTTTCGATGTTGGTGGACTTGTCACTCATGACGCGACTCCTGTGGATGAGGCACGGCGGCGGACCCAATGCAATAAGATTGCATGGTTTCCAAACTGCGCCCGCTTTGTCAAGGATGCGGCATCACCCGGACGCGGCCGGGCCGCTCCTCCCCGGCGAGTCCCCCGTCTGGGGCCCGGCGACCCGGACCACCGTGTGGACGTTGCCCCGGGGGTGGAAGTCCCCCACCACCTCGATGGACCGGGGCTGGATGACCGCCACGAGGTCCGCGTAGATGCGGTTGGTGGCCTCCTCGTGGGAGATGTAGGTCTGCCGGAACCCGTTCAGGTAGAGCTTGAGGGACTTGAGCTCCACGATGAAGCGGTCGGGCACGTAGCGGATCCGGATGGTGGCGAAGTCCGGGTAGCCCGAGCGCGGGCACAGGCACGTGAACTCCGGGAAGGAGATCTCCACGGTGTAGTCCCGCTCGGGGCAGGGGTTGGGCCAGGGTTCGAGCCGGGCCGCCGCCACCGCCGCCTCGCCGTACTTCGGGCCGTCTTCTCCTGCCGTCATGGCAGCCCTCCTCGGCCGAGATTTCTTTGACTGACAAGCAGCCGTCCTACTTGACCAGGACGTGCACCGGCACCAGCTCCACCTGGGACCGGAGCCGGGGCAGTTCCTCGGACAGCACCTCCCAGGTGGCGGGGTAGGGATGCCCGATGGCCACCACCTCGCCCCGGCGGCGGGCCGCCGCCACCACCCGGCGCAGCTGGCGTCGGATGGCCCGCGGGGAGGGATCGTCGTCCAGGAAGACCGTCCGGGCCGCCGCGGGGACCCCCAGCGCGGCGGCGGTGGCAAGCCCCGTGCTCCCGGAGGCGGTGCGGCTGTCCACGAAGAAGAGCCCCCGGTGCCTGAGTTCCGCCAGCACCACGGACATGGCCGCGGCGTCCCGGGTGAAGCGGGACCCCATGTGGTTGTTGGCGCCCACCGCCCCGGGCACCTCCGAGAGGCACCAGCGCAGGCGCGCCCGGAGTTCCCCCGGGGGAAGGTCCACCCGGAGGGCCCCCGGGCCGGGGTCCACCCCGGGGTCCATGGGTTCCATGGGCACGTGGACCAAGACGTCCCGTCCCCGGCGCGCCGCCTCCCCCGCCAGGACCTCCGTATAGGGCGCCCCGGGGAGGAAGGAGAAGGACAGGTCGGCGTCGATCTCGTAGAAGGCCCGGTCCAGCTCGAGGTCATAGCCGAGGTCGTCGATGAGGAGCGCCACCCGCGGGCGGGCGTGGGGCCGCGGAGAGCGCGCGGCGGGGGCGGGCGGCGGCCCCGGCCGAACCCGCTCCTCGAAGGGCGGCCGGGCCCCGCCGCCGGCGGGACCGCCCAGGGGCCAGAGGTAGGCCAGGGCCACGGCGGCCGCGGCCACGCCCGCCAGGGAACAGGCGAAGACCGCGGGCCAGAGACGGCGCCGGGGCCGCGGTCTCCGCCGCCTTCGAGTGCGCCGCCGGCCGGCCACCCGCGCCCCCTAGCCCCGGACCTCGCCCGCCGCGGCGGCCCGGGAGAAGACGTCCCAGGCCTTGAGGATCCGGAGCGCCTCCTCGATCTGGTTGTCCATGGGAACCTGGCTGCCGCCGCTCTCGGCCTTGGCGGCCTCCGGCTTCTGCCGCTCCGCCACGCCGAGGCGCTCGTAGAGCCCCTGCCCGGCCTCCTCCGCCTCCGGCGCCGCCTCGACGTAGGGCACCACGAGGTCGGGGACGATGCCCTTTTCGTGGATGGAACGCCCGGCCGGGGTGAAGTAGTGGGCCGTGGTCAGCCGGAGGGCGGCGCCGTCCTCCAGGGGGATGATGGTCTGGACGGAGGCCTTGCCGAAGGTCTTGGTCCCCAGGACGAGGGCCCGGTGGTGGTCCTGGAGGGCGCCCGTCACGATCTCCGAGGCGCTGGCGCTGCCCCCGTTGACCAAAACCACTACGGGGTAGGTGCGCGGGTGCCCGTTCTTGCGGGCGTAGTACTTCTTCTGCTGCTCCTTGAGCCGGCCGTCGGTGTAGACGATGAGTCCCTCGTCCAGGAAGAGGTCGGCCACCCCGATGGCCTGGTCGAGGAGGCCGCCGGGGTTGTTCCGGAGGTCCAGGACGAGCCCCCGGAGCCCGGCCTTCCCCTCCAGGGCGCGAAGGGCCTTTCGGACGTCGGCGGTGGTGTGCTTGTGCTGGAAGGTGGAGATGCGGACGTAGCCGTAGCCGTCCTCGAGCCGCCCCCACCGGACGCTCCGGATGGGGATGACGTCGCGGACGATCTCCACGTCCTGGAGCTGCTGCCAGCCCTCCCGGTAGATGGAGAGCGTCACCTTGGATCCCTTGGGGCCCCGGAGCCGCTTGACCGCCTCGAACATGGTCATGTTCTTGGTGGAGACCCCGTCGATCTTGAGGATGCGGTCGTTGGAGCGGATCCCCGCCCGGTCCGCCGGCGTCCCCTCGATGGGCGCCACCACCGTGAGGACGCCGTCCCGGATGGAGATCTCGATCCCGATCCCGGTGAAGCGGCCCTCGGTCTCCACGTTCATCTCGCCGTATTCCTCGGGGGTGAGGAACGAGGAGTAGGGATCGAGGGCGGCCAGCATCCCGTTGATGGCCCCGTAGATGGCCTTCTGGGGGTCCACCTCCTCCACGTAGTTGCGTTCCACGAGGTCCAGCACGGCGGCGAAGGTCTTAAGATGCCGGTAGGTGTCGTCTTCGCCGGCGAGGGCCCCCGGCGCCCCGCCCCCCAGGAAAAGGACCGCCAAGAGGACCCAGGCCGCGGGCCGCAGCATCCATGCACGTCTCTTCATCTCCATCGACTCCGTTCTCCCGGGCGCGGTCCGGGCCGCCGCCTCAGGGCTGCTCCGCCTGCGCCGCCATCTGGTCGAGCACCTCCCGGTCCAGCCAGGCCAGGGGATCCTCGGCCTTTCCCTTGTAGCGTATCTCGAAATAGACGCCCTCGTCGGCCCACGGTCCGCCGCCGACGAGGCCCACCGTTTCCCCCTCGCTCACCTCGTCACCCACGGCCTTGAAGTACTTCGCCCCCTGGGCCACCAGGCTGTAGAACCCCTCCCCGTGGTCGATGATGAGCACCTTCCCGTAGCCGGGCAGCACGTCGTTGTAGACCACGTGGCCGTCGAAGACCGCCCGGATCTCGCTCCCGTACGGGGCGCCGAAGACCACCCCCGCCCCCTGGAGCACCAGGTGGCCGGCGGCGTCGTCCGCCTTGGAGGTGGAATAGAGGAGGCGGCCCCGCCGGACGGGGGGCAGAAGCCGCCCCTTCTGGGCCTCGAAGGCGGCCGTGTCCGGGACGCCCGCCTTCGCCCGGGCAACCGCCCGGGACAGCTGCCCGATGACCGCCTCGAGGGACTGCTTGGCCGATTCCAGCTCGGCGAGGAGGGCCCGGTAGCGCTCCCCCTGCTGGCGAAGCTCCTGGACGAAGGCCTCGCGCTCGCGCTTTCGTTCCTCGAGCCGAAGGGCCTCGGCCTCGAGGCGGGCCGCCGCCTTCTTGAGGGCCGCCCGGTCCCGTTCGAGCCGCGCGGCGGTGGCCTTGAGCTCCGCCAGGCGCCGCCGGTACCGCCCGCGCAGGTCCTTGTCGCGGGAGAGGATGCGCCGGATGTAGGCCTCGCGGGAGATCATCTCCGGGAAGGAATCCGCCGCGAAGAGGACGTTCAGGGTGCCCACCGTCCCCATCTGGTAGTAGGCCCGGAGGCGCCGCTCCAGCTGGCGGCGGAGATCGGCCAGGGCCTTCCGCTGCTTGGCGAGGGACTCCTGGGTCTCCATGAGGGCGAGCTCCTTCTGGGTCCAGGCCCGCCGCGTGGCGTCCAGCTGCTCCCACTGGCGGGAGATCCGGGCCTCCAGGGCCGCCAGCTCGCCGAGGACGGTCTTCTCGCTGGCGGCCACCTCCTCGGCCCGGAGCCGCTGCTCGGCGATCTCGGACTCCACCGCCTCGAGGCGCTGGCGCTGCTGGCGGAGCTCCTCCTGGATCACGTCGTCGGCCTGGACCGGGCCGGACGGGCACAAGAGGAGGAGCAGGAGGAGGAACCGGAGGACCTTCACAGCCGGAGGAATCTCCTCATGGCCAGGGCGGTGCCGAGGACGCACAGGAAGACGCTCCCCCCCACCACGGCGGCCACCGCCTCGGGCGGGAGAAAGGCCAAGTGGACGTCCCGGAGGAGCCCCGAGCCCGTCATGAGGCCCTGGACGTAGCGGTAGCCCACGTAGAGCGCCGCCAGGGCGGCCGCGGACCCCACGAAGCCCTGGAGGAAGGCCTCGAAGAGGAAGGGGCCCTGGATGTAGGCGTTGGTGGCGCCCACCAGGCGGAGGATCTCCAGTTCGTCCTGCCGGGCGTAGACGGTGAGCTTGATGGTGTTGGCCACCACGAAGGTGGCGGTGAGCAGCAGCAGGAGCCCGCTCGCCGCCACCACCGCCCGGAGGAAGCCGGAGAAGAGCTCCAGCCGGTGCAGCCACTCACGTCCGTACTGGACCTGGGCCACACCGGGCCACTTCTGGACCTTCTCGGCCAGCTCGCGGACGCGGCCCACGTTGAAGACGGCCTTGTCGATCTGGATCTCGAAGGCGGGCGGGATGATCCGGGGATCGACCCCCTCCAGGATTCCCGGCTCCGACTCGAGGTAGCCCTGGAGCCGCTTGAAGGCCTCTTCGGAGGAGACGTAGCGCACCGTGGCCACCTCCGGCAGCCCGATGAGGTCCTGGTACATCTGGGGGATCCGCTCCTGGTCGATGTCCGGCTGGAGGTAGACCACCACCCCGAGTTCCCGGCCGAACCGCTCCACGAAGCGTTGCAGGTTGTGGTAGATGAGTGCAAAAAAGACGAAGATGAGGATGGAGAGCGCCACCACCACCGTGGTCACGAACTGCATCCCGAGGTGCTGGCGGAGGTCCGAGGCCGCCCGCCGGAGAAAGACCCCCATCATGGCCTATTCCTCCACCCGCCCATCCACCAGCCGGAGCACCCGCCGGTGGGTGTGCCGGTAGAGCCGCTCGTTGTGGGTCGCGAAAAGGATGGTCGTCCCCTGGGCATTGAGTTCCTCCATGAGGGCCATGACCTCGTCGGTCCGGGCCCGGTCGAGGTTGCCGGTGGGCTCGTCCGCCAGCAGGATGGGCGGCCGGTTCACCACCGCCCGGGCGATGGCCACGCGCTGCTGCTCCCCGCCGGAGAGCTGGTGGGGCAGCTGCCCGATCCGCCCGCCGAGGCCTACGCTGTCGAGGATCTGCCGGACCCGGCGCTCCACCTGGTCGCGCTTGAGCCCCGTGACCTCGAGGCTGAGGGCCACGTTGTCGAAGACCCGCCGGTTGGTGAGCAGCTTGAAGTCCTGGAACACCACCCCGATCTTCCGGCGAAGGTGCGGTACCTGCGAGGCGGAGAGGCTGGCAAGGGGGATCCCGTCCACGAAGATCTCCCCCTGGGTGGGGCGCTCCGCGCAGAAGAGGAGCTTGAGGAGCGTGCTCTTGCCCGCGCCGCTCGGGCCGGTGAGGAAGACGAACTCCCCCTTCGCGATGGCGAGGTTCAGGTCCTGGAGGGCCACGATGTCCGGTGGATAGTGCTTGGCGACGCCCTCCAGCCGGACGATGGCGTTTTCTGGATTCATGTCGGCCACTCCCGCGGGTGATGGATTGTCGGCTGGGCCCCGCCGGGCCCCGGCAGGTCTCTACCACGATCCGGCGGCGGCGGAAAGCCCGGGCCGGGGCCGGGCCCCGGACCGTGGGGAAGCAATCCCCGGGCCACGTTCCGGGTCCGGGCCGGCGCCGGGAATGCTAAACCGGAGACCGGCTTCGGCCGATAGGAGAAGTGGTCCGGCGCCGGCGGCGCCGCGACGGACCCCCCGCCCCCCGGGCCGGGGATGCCAGGCACCATCGAGGGCACGCACATGGCGAAGATAGACGCATTCTTCAAGTTGATGCACGAGCAGAAGGCCTCGGACCTCCACCTCGCCGCGGGCTCCCAGCCCATCCTCAGGATCGCCGGGGATCTCCAGCGGGTGAAGTATCCGCCGCTCGACAACGACGAGCTCAAGGCCATGCTCTACGAGATCGCCCCGGAAATCAAGATCAAGCAGTTCGAGGAGACGGGCGACGTGGACTTCGGCTACGAGATCCCGGGGCTGGCGCGCTACCGCGCCAACTTCTTCCGGCAGCGGCTCGGGGTGGCCGCGGTCTTCCGGGAGATCCCCGACAAAATAATGACGGCCGAGGAGCTGGGCCTCCCCCCGGTCATGACCAAGCTGGCGGAGCTGCCGCGCGGGCTCGTCCTGGTCACCGGCCCCACGGGGAGCGGGAAATCCACCACCCTCGCCGCCATCGTGGACCACGCCAACCGCGTCCGGAAAGACCACATCATCACCATCGAGGACCCCATCGAGTTCGTCCACGAGAGCAAGAACTGCCTGGTGAACCACCGGGAGGTGGGGACCCACACCCAGTCCTTCAGCGCCGCGCTCCGGGGGGCCCTCCGCGAGGACCCGGACATCATCCTGGTGGGCGAGCTCCGCGACCTCGAGACCATCTCGCTGGCCATCGAGGCCGCCATGACCGGGCACCTCGTCATGGGGACCCTCCACACCATCAGCGCCGCCAAGACCGTGGACCGGGTGATCGAGATCTTCCCCGAGACCCAGCAGGCCCAGGTGCGGGCCAGCTTCGCCGACGCCATCCGGGCCGTCATCTCCCAGACCATGTTCAAGCGGATCGACATCCTCGGCCGCTGCGTGGCCTTCGAGATCCTCGTCGCCACCCCGGGCGTCCGGAACCTCATCCGCGAGAGCAAGACCTACCAGCTGCCCTCCGCCATGCAAACCGGGCGCAAGTTCGGCATGCAGACCCTGGACGACGCCATCATGGAACTCCTCCAGAAGGGCTGGATCAGCGCCGACGAGGCCTACACCAAGTGCGTGGACAAGGCCAAGTTCCGGCCCTTCGCCACCAGCGCGCCCCAGGACTTCACGGAGGTCGGGGGATGAGAAAGGCGGAACTCGACATCCTGCTCACGCGGCTCCTCCAGGCCCATCCCCGGATCTCGGACCTCAACTTCGCCGTGGGCCGCCCCTTCCAGATCGCCGCCGACGGCCTCCTCCACCCCGTGGACATGGAACTGGCCACCGGGGAGCTGACCGGCTTCCAGACGGAACAGCTGGCGCTGGCCCTCATCGACAACAACCGCCGGCTCCTGACGGACCTCTTCACCCACGGCTCCTGCGACTTCTCCTACTTCATCCCCGACGGCCCCCGCTTCCGCGTCAACATCTTCTCCCAGAAGGGCTACATCAGCATCGTGATGCGGAAACTCGAGAGCGAGATCCCCACCATCCAGGGCCTCGACCTGCCGGAATGCTTTCACGACATGGCCAAGGAGAAGAACGGGATCATCCTCTTCGTGGGCGCCACCGGGACGGGCAAGACCACGTCGCTGGCGGCCATCCTCGACGAGATCAACGAGAACGAGCCGCTCCACATCATCTCCCTCGAGGACCCCATCGAGTACGTCCACCACCACAAAAAGGCCACCTTCAACCAGCGGGAGCTGGGAAAGGACTTCGACACCTTCGCCAACGGCCTGCGGGCGGCCATGCGCCAGGCCCCCCACGTCATCCTGGTGGGCGAGATCCGCGACCGGGAGACCATGGAGATCGCCCTCAACGCCGCCGAGACCGGCCACCTGGTCTTCAGCACCCTGCACACGGTCAACGCCGGCCACACCATCAACCGGATCATCGGTCTCTTCTCCGCCGAGGAGGAGCAGCAGGTCCGGTTCCGCCTGGCCGACACCCTGCGCTGGGTGGTGGCCCAGCGGCTGCTCCCCAAGGTGGGCGGCGGGCGCCAGGCCGCCTTCGAGATCCTCCAGAACAACCTCCGGGTCAAGGACAGCATCCTCCACGGCGAGCGCGAGGGAAAGACCTTCTACGAGATCATGGACGCCGGCAGCGCCTACAAGATGCAGACCTTCGACCAGCACATCATCGAGCTCTTCCGGGCCGGCATCATCTCCGAGGAGACCGCCGTGGCCTACGCCACCAGCCAGGCCAAGGTCCGCCAGGGCGTGGACCAGATCAAGAGCGCCAAGGGCGAGAAGACCTCGGACATCGAGGGGCTCTCCCTGGAACAGGACTACCGGTAGGGCCCGCGCCAGGAGAAAGCCGTGAACGTCACCTGCCCCGGTTGCCAGCGAAGCTACAACATCCCCGACGAGAAGATCCCGGCCACGGGCACGGCCTACGTGACCTGCCCCCAGTGCCAGCAACGGTTCCCCGTCCAGGCCCGACCCGCGGCAGCGCCGCCGCCCCCCGGCCCCTCGGCCACAACCGCGCCCGCCGCCCCCGAGCCCGGCGGCGGCGAGGAGGACCTCCAGGAATACTTCCCGCCCGGGACGCAGACCGCCCTCATCCACTGCACGGAGTACGACGCCCGAACCCAGATCGAGAAGTCCCTCACGGAGATGGGCTACGAGGTCCGCACCGTCCGGAAGGAGCGGGAACTCGCCGTCCGCCTCCGCTACCACGTCTACGACGTCCTGGTGGTCTACCAGGGCGGTGCCGAGGCCACGGACGATTCCCGGGCCATCCTTCGCTTCGTCCACCAGCTCCCCATGGACGTCCGGCGCGAGATGTTCCTGGTCCTGGTCCACCTGGGGGGCAACAAGCACGATACCCTGAAGAGCTTCCTCCTCAGCGTGGACCTCAACATCACGCCCCTGGATCTCAGCGACTTCGCCCACCTCCTCAAGCAGGGACTGGAGCAAAAGCACGCCCGGTACAAGGCCTTCCTCGACAGCCGGGCCATGGTGGACTCCGAGCTCTTCTGAGACACCCGGCGGGCCCGGGCAAGCTTGAAATTCCCGCTCCATCAAGTAAGTTGGGCAGGGTTCGTGGCATGTCGGACGTCCCCCCTTCAACCTGCACGGAACGGTTCACATGGCCGACAAAACCGAAGACCGGCGGCGGTTCCTCCTCGGGCTGGCGGGCTCGGCGGCGGCCGTGGTCGCGGCGCCCCTGGCCGCGGCGGCCCCCGCAGCCGCCACCGGGTTCGATCCCGCCCGCCTGGCCGGGGCCCTGGAAGGCTTCTCCGCCAGCCTGATCCGGGAACACCTCGCCCTCTACGAGACCCTCCGGCGGCGGCTCCAGGCCCTGGACCAGGCGGAGGCCCGGCTGGACCTGGCGGAGGCGGACGCCGGCACCGGCCGGTTGCGCGCCCACCAGGCCGAGTGGCTCGAGTGCCGAAACGCCCTCGTCCTGCACCAGAGCTACTTCGGCGCCCTGACCCCCCGGTCCGTGACCCCGCCCCCCGCCCTGGAAGCGGCCCTGCGAAGGGCCTTCGGCTCCCTCGACCGCTGGTGGGTGCACCTTCGGGCCACGGCCCTGGCCGCGCGGGCCTGGGCCGCCCTGGTGTGGGACCCGGCCGGCGGCGGGCTCCGGAACGTGGGCACCGACGACGACCGCCAGTGGCCCGCCACGGCCGCCCCCCTCCTGGTGGTGGACCTCCACGAGCACGCCTGGGTCCTCGACTACCTGGGCCGGCCCGAGGCCTACCTCGCCGCCTGGAGGAAGCGCGTGGATTGGAACGTGGTGGCGGCCCGGCTCGAGGCCGCCCGAGGCGGCGCATGACCGACGGCCCCCCGAAAAGTCGAACTGGGAGCAGGACATGACCGATGAGATCCGCAAGGCGGTGGTGCCCGTGGCCGGCCTCGGCACCCGATTCCTCCCGGCCACCAAGGCGATCCCCAAGGAGATGCTCACCATCGTGGACCGCCCCACCATCCAGTACATCGTGGAAGAGGTGGTGGCCTCGGGGCTCAAGGAGGTCATCCTGGTCACCGCCTCGGGGAAATCCGCCATCGAGGACCACTTCGACTATTCCTTCGAGCTCGAGACCTTCCTGGCCCAGAAGGGAAAGGAGGACCTGCTCCGGGAGGTCCAGCACATCTCCCGGCTCATCGACGTGGTCTCGGTGCGGCAGAAGGAGCCCCTCGGCCTCGGCCACGCCGTCCGGGCCACCGAGACCGTGGTGGGCGACGAGCCCTTCGCCGTGGTGCTCGGCGACGACCTCGTGGACGCCGACATCCCCTGCGTCTTCCAGATGCGCGGCGTCTTCCAGGAGGTGGGCGAGGCCGTGGTGGCGGTGCAGCGGGTCCCGCCGGAGGAGACCTACCGCTACGGGATCGTGGAGGGCGAGCCCGTGGCCGAGGGGGTCTACAAGGTGACCCGGCTCATCGAAAAACCCCGCCCGGGCACCACGGACTCCAACCTGGCCATCATCGGCCGCTACATCCTCCGGCCCGAGATCTTCGACTGCCTCCGCCGGACGACCCCCGGCGTGGGCGGCGAGATCCAGCTCACCGACGCCCTGGACCTCCTCCGGGCCGAGCGGGGCCTCTACGCCTACGAGTTCCACGGGCAGCGCTTCGACGCCGGCGACAAGTTCGGCTACCTCCAGGCCACGGTCCGCTTCGCCCTGGACCACCCGGAACTCGGGCGCCGGTTCCGGGCCTACCTCCGCCAGGTACTCGAGGCCGAAAAGGTGTGATCGACGTCCTGGTGCCGCTTCCCCTGCCGGGCCCCCTCACCTACGCGCTCGCCGGCGGGATGCGGAAGGCGCCCCCGCCGAAGGGGGCCCGCGTGGTGGTTCCGGTGGGACGGCGGACCCTGGTGGGCCTCGCCTGGGGCCGGCCGGCCCGCCCCCCGGCCGGGGCGCGGCTCAAGGCCGTCCGGGACTGCCTCGACCCGGAGGCGGTCCTCCCCGCCCCCCTCGACGGGCTCGTGGAATGGGCCGCGGGCTACTACCTCTACCCGCCGGGGCTCGCCGCCGCCGAGGCCCTGCCGCCTGGGCTCCTCTCGGCCCGCGCCCGGCGGCTCGACCGCATCCTGGGCCGCCGCGCCCCCCTCCGGGAACGGGACCCGGGGCTCGCCGCCTGGCCCGGCGGCCCTCCGCCCGAGCCCACCCCGGCGCAGGCCGCCGTGCTCGGCGAGTTGGACGCCGCGCTCTCCCGGGGGGGCTTCGCCCCCTTTCTCCTCCACGGGGTGACGGGAAGCGGCAAGACCGAGGTCTACCTCCGGGCCGCCGCCGCCTGCCTGGCCCGGGGCCGCGGGGTCCTGGTACTGGTGCCGGAGATCGCCATGACGGCGCAGACGGTAGGCCGCTTCATCGACCGGTTCGGCGAGGCGGTGGCCGTGCTCCACAGCGGCCTCACCGAGGCCGAGCGCCTCGGCCAGTGGCTGCTGCTCCGGCAGGGCAAGCGGCGGCTCGCGGTGGGGACCCGGTCGGCGGTCTTCGCGCCGGTGGCCGACCTCGGCCTGGTGGTGGTGGACGAGGAGCACGACCCCTCCTACAAGCAGGACGACAAGTTCCGGTACCACGCCCGGGACGTGGCCGTGATGCGGGCCAAGCTCCAGGGCGCCGCGGTGGTGCTCGGTTCCGCCACCCCCTCCCTGGCCTCCTTCCGGAACGCCCTCGACGAGCGCTACCGCCTCCTCTCCCTGGACCACCGCGTGGAACGCCGCCCCCTCCCCGAGGTCGTCCTGGTGGACCGGAAGGCGCACCGGCCGCCCCGGCGCCGCCCCCGGCGCCGGGAGGCCGGGGCTCCGCCGTGGCTCTCGCCGGAGCTCCACCGCGCCCTGGGCGAGACCCTGGAGAGAGGCGAGCAGGCCCTCCTCTTCGTCAACCGCCGGGGCTTCGCCACCTTCCTCTTCTGCCAGGACTGCGGCCACGTCTTCCGGTGCCCCCGGTGCGAGATCTCCCTCACCTGGCACAAGGCGGACGCCGGCCCCGGGGCGGCCAAGGGGGACGGCCGCCTCGCCTGCCACTACTGCGGCCTCACGGCCCCCGCCCTCCCGGTCTGCCCCCAGTGCCAGGGCCATACCGTCCGGGCGGCGGGCTGGGGGACGGAGCGGGTGGCCGAGGACCTGGCCGGGCTCTTCCCCGGCGTCCGGGTCGCCCGCCTCGACCGCGACGTGGTGCGCCACCGGCAGGACACGGAGGCCACCCTCCGGGCCGTCCGGGACGGCGCGGTGGACGTCCTGGTGGGCACCCAGATGGTCACCAAGGGCCACGACTTTCCCGGGCTCACCCTGGTGGGGGTGCTGTGGGCGGATCTCTCCCTCCACTTCCCCGAGTACACGGCGGCGGAGCGGACCTTTCAGCTCCTGGCCCAGGTGGCCGGGCGGGCGGGCCGCGGCGACCGGCCCGGCCGCGTCGTGGTCCAGACCTGGTCCGCGGACCACTACGCCCTCCAGGCGGCGACGCGCCACGACTTCGCCGCCTTCTTCGAAGCGGAGATGGCACTGCGCCGCGCCCTCGGCTACCCCCCCTACGGACGCCTGGTCAACATCCGGCTCTCCGGGGCCGACGGCGAGCGCGTGGCGGCCGCCGCCGCGCGGCTCGGCCGGGCGGCGGGGCGCCTGGCCGCCGCCTGCCGGGACGGCACCGAGGTCCTGGGCCCCGCGCCGGCCCCGCGCCCGAAGCTCCGGAACCGTTTCCGCTGGCAGCTCCTGCTCAAGGGGCCCTCCGGGGCGGCCCTCCGGCGGATATGGCAGCGGGTGGCGTCGGCGGAGGCCGGGGATCTCCCCTCCGGCATCCGGGTGGACGTGGACGTGGACCCCCAGCACCTCCTGTGAGGGCCGGCCTCAGCGGGGCATCCGCCAGGGCCGCACCCGGAGCCGGCGCCGGATGATGTGCCCCGCCAGGTCGAGGAGGGCGGGGTGGCGGTCCAGCACCACGGAATCCGCCGTGGCGGCCACCCCGTCGAAGGCCGCCAGGACGCCCTCCGGCCGCCGGACGGCCCGCACCTCCCCCGGGATCCCGGCCTCGCGCATCCACCTCCGGATCCGCCCCGCCAGCTCGCCGCTCCGGGGAAGCGGCGCGTCCAGGACGACCAGGACCTCCGCCGGGGGATGGTCCCGGAGGCAGGCGCCCACCAGGCCCCAGGCGGCCCGGGTCCGGTCCGTGGGGCGGAAACGCCGGAAGACCCGGCTCACGTCCCGGACGAACCCGTCGTCGGCCACGAGCAGCGGCCGCCCGCGGAGGGCGCTCTCCAGGGTGATGAGGACGTTGTGCCCGTCGATGGCGAGACCGCGGCCGGCAAGGTCCCGGAGCCGCACCCGCCGGGCCCGCCGGGCCCGGGCCTGGTCCCGCCGGAAGATGCCGCGGTAGAGGAGGTCCCGCTCGCCCTGGTGCAGCTGGAAATGGTTCCCCACGAAGGCCAGCGCCGGTTGCCTGGGGTAGCCCCGGTCGAGCAGCCAGCGGAGGTCCCGCGCCGCCGGCCGCCACCTGTCCTCCCGGAAGGGTCGATCCCTCACGGCCCCGGGGCGCCGCGGTTGCCGCCGCCGCGGCAAGGCCTTATTATCTTTCCGTCATGAAAAAAATCCTCGTCTATCCGCACGATATCCTCCGCACCCCCGCCGAGCCCGTCCACCGGGTGGACCAGGCGATCCAGGAGCTCATCGACGAGATGCTCGAGACCATGTACGCGGCCTCCGGCGTGGGGCTGGCGGCCAACCAGGTGGGGGAGCTCAAGCGCCTGGTGGTCATGGACGTCACCCCCCGGGAGCAGGGGCCCAGCCCCATCGTCCTCGTCAACCCCCGCATCACCCTGGCCGAGGGCGAAGACGTCTGCGAGGAAGGCTGCCTCAGCGTGCCGGAATACAGCGCGCGGGTCAAGCGCGCCCAGCGGGTGCAAGTCTGCGGCTACGACCGGAACGAGAAGGAGGTCTGCATCGAGGCCGAGGGGCTGCTCGCCCGTTGCATCCAGCACGAGCTGGACCACCTGGAGGGCATCTGCTTCGTGGACCGGCTGGCCCCGGTGAAGAAGGCCCTCTTCCGGAGAAAGTGGACCAAGCTCCGCCCGAAGGACGCCTGACGTGACCGGGGCGCCCCCCCTCCGCATCGTCTTCATGGGCACGCCGGAGTTCGCCGTGCCGTCCCTCGAGGCCCTCCTCCGCCGCGGCCACCGCGTGGCGGCCGTGGTGACGCAACCCGACCGCCCCCGCGGCCGGGGCCGGGCGCCGCGCCCTTCGCCGGTCAAGGAGGCCGCGACCCGGGCGGGCATCGAAGTCCTCCAGCCCGAGTCGGTCCGCGACCCGGCCTTCATCGCCCGCGTCCGGGAGCTGGCCCCGGACTTCCTGGTGGTGGCCGCCTACGGCCAGATCCTCCCCGAGGCGCTCCTCGCCGTCCCCCGGCGGCATCCCGTCAACGTCCACGCCTCGCTGCTGCCCGCCTACCGGGGCGCGGCCCCCATCCAGTGGGCGATCCTGAACGGCGAGACGGAGACCGGCATCACCCTCATGGTGATGGACCGCGGCATGGACACCGGCCCGGTGCTCCTCCAGCGCGCCCTGGAGATCGGGCCGGACGAGACCTTCGGGGAACTCCTGCCGCGGATGGCCCGCCTCGGGGCCGAGGTCCTGGTGGAGGGTCTCGACCGCCTGGCGGCCGGTGAGATCCAACCCATGCCCCAGCCCGGCGAGGGGATCAGCCTCGCGCCCCCCATCCGCCCGGAGATGGCCCGGGTGGACTGGCACACCCCCGCGGCCCGGCTCGCCGGCCTCCTCCGGGCCCTCGACCCGAGGCCCGGCGCCTATACCACGTGGGCAGGGGAACGGCTTCGGCTGTTCCGCCCGTTTCTCCCGGGCGGCCCCGCCCCGACCGCCCCGCCGGGAACGGTCCTTTCGGCCGGCGCCGACGGCCTCGTGGTGGCGGCGGCCGACGCCCCCCTGGGTATCCGGGAACTCCAGCGGCCCGGGGGGCGCCGCCTGCCCGTGGCGGACTTCCTCCGGGGCCGCCCCCTGGCCCCGGGAACCCGTCTTTCGCCTTGAGGCCCTCTCCCCGGCGACGGGCCGCCGAAATCCTGCTCGCATGGGAGGCCGAAGGCCCGGGGCGACGGCCGCCCCTGGAGCGGCTGCTGGAGCGAGAGACCGCCGGCGCCGCCTGGGACCCGAGGGACCGGGCCCTCTGCCGGGAGCTCGTCCTGGGCGTCGTCCGGTGGCGCAGCCGGATCGACGCCGCCGTGGACCGGTGCCTCCACGGCCCGGCCCGCCGCCTCTCGCCGCGGGTCCGGCAGCACCTCCGGGTGGCCGCCTACCAGGTGCTCTTCCTCGACCGGGTGCCGGACCGGGCCGCCGTCCACGAGGCGGTGGCCGCCGTCAAGGCGGGGCCCGAGCGCCGGGCGGCGGGGCTCGTCAACGCCGTCCTCCGCCGCCTGGCGCGGGAGGGGGAGGGGCCACCCCACGCCGGCGCCGATCCGGTGGAACGGCTCGCCCGCGAGACCGCCCACCCCGCCTGGATGGTCCGCCGGTGGGCCGGCCGGCTCGGCCTGGAGGCGGCGGCCGCCCTGTGCCGGACGAACAACACCCGGGCCCCCCTCACCCTCCGGGCCAACACCCGGCGCCTTTCGCGCTCGGTCCTGCTGGACCGGCTGCAGGATGCAGGGATCGAGGCGGTGCCGGGCGGCCTCGCCCCGGAGGCGGTGGTGCTGCCGGGGTGGCGGGGCGACCCGGCGGAGATCCCCGGCCTGGCGGAGGGCCTCTGCCTCGTCCAGGACGAGGCGGCCCAGCTCGTCTCCCACTGCCTCGCCCCCGCCCCCGGGGAGGCGGTCCTGGACGCCTGCGCCGGTGTCGGCGGTAAGACCACCCACATCGCCGCCCTCATGGACGACCGGGGGCGGGTGGCGGCGGCGGACCCCGACGCCGGCCGGCTCGGGCGCCTCGCCGAAAACGCCCGCCGCCTGGGGCTCCGCGCCGTGGAGATCCTGCCGCCGGGCGACTTCCGGCGACTCCGGGCGGCGGGACGGCCCGCCTTCGACCGCATCCTGGTGGACGCCCCGTGCTCCGGGCTCGGGGTCATCCGCCGCCACCCGGACATCAAGTGGAACCGCACCCCCGCGGACGTCCCGCGCCTGGCCGCCCTGCAGCTGGACCTCCTCCGCGGCGCCGCCCCCCTCCTCCGGCCCGGGGGCCGCCTTGCCTACGCCACCTGCACCCTGGAACCCGAGGAGACCTCCGGCGTGGTCCGGGCCTTCCTGGAGGCGGCCCCCGGCTGGCGGCTCGTCCCGGTGGCGGCGGCCCTGCCCCCGGCGGCCCGCCGGTTCGTGACGCCCGATGGGTGCCTCGAGATACGGCCCGAACCCGGGGGGCCGGACGGGTTCTTCGCCGCCGTGATGGAGGCCCCGGCCTAGGCCGCCGCCCCGGCCAGGGCCCGCTCCCTGGCGCGCCGGAACCCCTCCGCCGCCCGGTCGATCACCTCGTCGGCCACGCAGAAGGCGACCCGCATGTACCCCGGGGCGCCGAAACCGGAGCCGGGCACCGCCAGGATCCGTTCCTCCTGGAGGAGGCGGACGAAGGCGCGGTCGTCGGGGATGGGGGTCTTGGGGAAGAAGTAGAAGGTGCCCATGGGGAGCTGAAACTCGTAGCCTGCCGCCTCGAGGACGGCGGCCAGCCGGTCGCGGCGCCGCTCGTAGACGCCGACGTCCACGCAGGCGTCGAGACACGCGGCCACCGCCCGCTGCATGAGGGCGGGGGCGTTGACGTAGCCCAGGATCCGGTTGGCCAGGGTGAGGGCGCCGAGCAGCTCCCCCCGGCCCGCGGCCGCGGGGTTCACGGCCACGTAGCCGATCCGCTCCCCGGGCACGGACAGATCCTTCGAGAAGGACGTCGCCACCAGGCTGTCGGGGTAGAGGGCCAGGAAGGGCGGCACCCGGTGCCCCGAAAAGGCCAGCCGCCGGTAGGGCTCGTCGGCCACGAGGTAGACGGGACGCCCGCGGCGGGCCGAGACCCGCCGGAGCAGCCCCGCCAGCTCGGCGAGGCTTTCGGCGTCGTAGATCACGCCCGTGGGGTTGTTGGGCGAGTTGAGGAGGACGGCCCGGGTCCGGGGGCCGACGGCGGCCTCGATGGCCGCAAGATCGAGGCCGAAGTCGGGCCGCGACGGCACCGGGACGAGCACCCCGCCGTGGTTGTCCACGTAGTAGCGGTATTCCACGAAGTAGGGGGCGGGGACCACGACCTCGTCCCCCGGGTCGAGGATGGCCTTGAAGACGACGTTGAGCCCGCCGGCCGCCCCGCAGGTCATGAGGACGTCGTCCGCGCCGAGCGGGACCCCCTGCTCCACGGCGGCGTGGCGCGCCACCCGCTCCCGGACCTCCCCGTAGCCGGCGTTGGGCATGTAGCCGTGGGCCAGGGGGGCCTCTTCCCCGCAGGCCCGCCAGAGGGAACGGGTGAAGGCCTCCGGGGGGGAGAGGTCGGGGTTGCCGAGGCTGAAGTCGCAGACCGCGTCGGCCCCGTGGCGGGCCTTGAGGCGCGCACCCTCCTCGAACATCTTCCGGATCCACGAGCCCCCCTCCATGAAGGCCCGCATCTTGCGGGAGACCGCCGATGGATCCATCCCGTCTTTCATGTCCGCGTCCTCCGTCCGCGGGGCCCCGGCACCCCGTTCCGTCAAGCGAAGCACCCGACGGCGAAAATGTCAATGACGCCCGGGCGGGAAGCCCTTATAATGCCTCCATGCCCGTGCGCATCGCCCCCTCCATCCTCTCCGCCGACTTCGGCCGCCTCGCCGACGAGATCCGCGCCGTGGAGGCCGCCGGGGCCGACCTCCTCCACGTGGACGTCATGGACGGCCGCTTCGTGCCCAACATCACCATCGGCCCGCCGGTGGTCCGGGCCATCCGCCCCGTGACCCGCCTCCCCCTCGACGTCCACCTCATGATCGAAGACCCGGACCGCTACATCGAGGCCTTCGTGGCGGCCGGCGCCGACTGGGTGAGCGTCCACGTGGAGGCCTGCCGCCACCTCCACCGGACCGTCCAGACCATCCGGGAACTCGGGGCCAGGGCCGGCGCCGTGCTGAACCCCGCCACCCCGGCCGCCTGCCTGGAGGCCATCCTCCCGGACCTCGACTTCGTCCTGGTCATGAGCGTGAACCCGGGCTTCGGGGGCCAGTCCTTCATCCCGGGCTCGCTGGCCAAGATCCGGACCATCCGGGGCATGATCGACCGCCTCGGCGGCGGCGTGGACCTCGAGGTGGACGGCGGCGTCAACCCCGAGACCATCGCCGCCGTGGCGGCGGCCGGGGCCGACGTCTGCGTGGCCGGCTCCGCCGTATACGGCGCCGGGGACTACGCCGCGGCCATCGACGAGCTCAAGCGCCTGGCCGAGGCCGGCGACCCTTAGGCGCCGCGAGCCCAAAAACGCGCCGAATGCAACCAAGGACCGCCCAGCGAGCATCGCCAAGGACAAGAGGCGGCCATCGCGAGGATCGCGGCGCATTCATGATACGCCGCAGTGACGATGCGATGGGAAGCACACAGGCATGGGGGATGCTCGCAACGCCATCAAAAAAGGGGGAAGGCCGATGGCCCTCCCCCCTCGAAACCTTATTGACCGTGCCCGGTCGGCCTTAGCAGCCCTCGATCTTCTTCCGGGCCTTCTTGACCTTCCCGTTCTTCACGGTGACCTCGTCGCCGACCTCGAACTCCTTGGCCTTCTTGACCTCGACCTTCATCTCGCCGCACTTGGCGGAGTCGATCACCAGGGTGTTGCCCTCGACGGCCGTCACCTTGCCCTTGCACTTCTTGGCGATGGCAACCCCGGCGACACCCAGGGCGAACACCAGACTCAAGACCAGGCTCAAAATCTTCTTCTGCATGCGTCTCCTCCTTTGGCTCGGCTTCTTCGACCCGGCTGGGCCGCATAATGGAAAACCCGAAATTCCACGTTACTATGACGGCAATTTACGGGCGTGTCAAGTTGGTGTATAGGAAGCATGCGAGGGAAAAAGGGAGGAAGAACGACCTTTCACCCAGCCGCCCCCCGCCGCTGTACAAGGGCCGGAACGGTCCCGGCGCCGCGGGGGGAGACGCAGGGGAGACCGGGCGGACCATGGCGGAGCAGGACCTCGAACCGGCGGGCGGCACACGTTACCCGGCGCGGCTGCTGCTGGAGCTGGCGGCCCAGATGAACCGGGCCTTCCTCCGGGCGCGTGACCTCGAGGGCATCCTCAGGGCCGTCCTGGTGGGGGTCACCGCCGGGGAGGGCCTCGGCTTCAACCGGGCCTTCCTCCTCCGGGTCCTCCCCGCGGAGGGGATCCTCGCCGGCGAGATGGCCGTGGGGCCGGCGAGCCGGGAAGAGGCCGGCCGGATCTGGCACGAGGTGCAGCGCCGCCAGCTCTCCCTCTTCGACCTCATCGACCACTCCGGGGAGACACCGGTCGCCCCGCCCCTGGGAGAGACGGCCCGGGCCATCCGGGTCCCCCTGGCGGAGCGGGGACATCTCCTCGTCCGGGCCCTCCTGGAGAACCGGGAGGTGCTGGCGGGCCCCGGCGCCGAGCCGGCGCCCGAGCCCCTGGCCCGGCTCCTCGGCACCGGCCGCTTCGCGGCCGCGCCCCTCTCCTCCGCCGAGGCCCCCTACGGGCTCATCCTGGTGGACAACCGCTACACCGGGCGCCCCATCACGCCCGAGGACATGGAGGCCCTCCGGTTCTTCGCCGGCCTCGCCTCCCTGGCAGTGGACAAGGCCCGGACCTGCGAGGTGCTCGGCGCCCAGCTTCGGGAACTGGCCCGGATGAACGAGGAGATCGAGCGGAACAAGGACCTCCTGGTCCAGGCGGAACGCTATGCCGCCCTGGGCCGCATGGCGGACCAGCTCCTCCACGAACTCCGCAACCCCGTGGCGGCCATGGGCGGCCTGGCCCGCCGGCTTCACCGGGAGGCGGCGGACGGCACCCGCCTGCATGCCGATGCGATCTTGCAGGAATGCCGCCGGGTGGAAACGATCCTGGACCGCCTGATGGACTTCGCCGAGCCGCCGCCCGGCCTCCGCCCGGAACGGGTCCCCCTCCACGGCCTCGTCCACGAGGTCCTGGTGCTCCTCCGGTCGGAGATGGAGCGGCGGGGCATCTGCTGCCTCACCCGCCTCGATCCCGGGGAGCCGGCCCCCGACCTCGACCCGGAACAATTCCGGCGCTGCCTCCTGAACGTGCTGAAGAACGCCCTGGAGGCCATGCCGGGGGGCGGCACCCTCACCGTGGGCACCCGGATCGTCGGAGACCGGGTGGAGATCCGGGTCTCGGACACGGGCCCCGGCCTCGCCCGGGGCCACCTCTCCCAGGCCATGGAGCCCTTCTTCACCCTGAAGCCCGGGGGAATGGGCCTCGGGCTCGCCGTGGCCAAGCAGATCATGGAACGCCACGGCGGCAGCCTCCGCCTGGCCTGCGAGGGCCCGCCGGGGGTCACCGCCGTCCTCACCCTGCCCCTCGCCCGGACGACGCCGGAAGGGCCGCCGGGGCCGCCGGGGCCGCCGCGGCGGGCGCCCGCCGCGGGCCGCCTCGCCTGAGGCCGGCGAGCGGGCGCCGTCCCGGGCGCTACATGTCCACCCAGCGGTTGGCCTTCATCTGCTCCTTGCGGAGGTTCATGGCGTGGCTGGTATCGGCGGCGGCGCTCTCCTCGTCGCCGAGCCGCTCGTAGAGCTGCCCCCGGATGTAGTAGGCGGCGGCATAGGCGGGATCGAGGTCGATGGCGCGGGAGACGGCCTCCACGGCCTCCTCCAGCCGATCCATCTGCATCAGGACCGCCGCGTGGTGGTAGTGGAAGCGGGGGTTTTCGGGATCCAGGCGGAGGGCCTCCCGGAGGTCCGCCAGGGCGCTCTCCCGGTCGCCGAGCCGCAGCCGGGAGATCCCCCGGGCCTGGTAGGCCTTGGCGTAGGCGGGGTCCATCTCCAAGACCCGGGTGAAGATCTCGATGCTCCCCTCGAAATCCTCGTCCATGAAGCGGAACTGCCCGTCGGCGAAGAGGTCGTCGATGTCCGTGGCCATGGGTGCTCGTGCCTCCTGCGATAGGGTGACGCGAAGAACATAAGGCGGCGGGTCGACCGGGGCAAGCCCGGCCGAAAAAGACGGGGCCGGGCACAGGCGGCCCGGCCCCGGTGGAATCGTCCGCAGGGACGGATCAGGCGCCGAAGGCCTTCTGGAGCGGCGGCACCATCTGCTTCTTGCGGCTCATGACGCCGTCCAGCCAGACCGAGCGGCCCTGGAGGGCGGTCCCGAAGGCCTTGTCCACCACCCCGGGGTCGTCCGTGGCCGCCAGCAGCTCGGTCCCTTCCTTCATGATGTCGGTCAGCATGAGGAAGACGCTGTGGCGGTTCCCCTCGGCCTTGACCTTCTCCATCTCGGCGTAGAGGGCGTCCTTCATGTCGGCCACGAGGTCGAGGGAGACCAACTCGAGCTGGCCGATGCCCACGGTCTTGCCACCCATGTCGAAGTCCTTGTAGTCGCGGAAGATGAGATCCCGCGGCGCCACGCCCTCCACGGCGCTCTTGGCCTTGGCCATCTCCATGCCCCAGGCCATCATGTCGGAGATGCCGGCGATCTTGGCCAGGGCCTCGGCGGCCGCCTTGTCGTCGGGGGTGCAGGTGGCGGACTTGAAGAGGACCGTGTCGCTCAGGATGGCCGACAGCATGAGCCCCGCCACCTTCTCCGGGATGGGCTTCTTGTAGAGGTCGGTGTAGAGCTTGTAGAGGACCGTCCCGGTGCAGCCCACGGGCATGGCGCAGAAGAAGATCGGGTTGCCGGTGGTGATGTCGCCGATCTTGTGGTGGTCCACGATGGCCATGAGCTCGCCCTGGTCCCAGTTGTCCGGGGCCTGCTTGATGTCGCTGTGGTCCACCAGCATGTACTTCCGGCCGCTGACGTCGGTGACGAGCTCGGGGGCGGCGTAGCCGAACTTCTCGAGCACGAGCGCGGTCTCGGGGTTGAGCTCGCCCTGCCGCCCCGGGACGGCATCCACGCCCAGGGCCTTCTGCAGCTCGGCGAAGGCGATGGCGGCGGTGACGGAATCGGTATCGGGGCTCTTGTGGCCAAGGATGATGACGGACATGGTGCGAATCCTCCTCGTATTGAATGTATGGCGGCGGACCGGCGATGAAAGCCGGCTCATGCCCCCGGAGCGGCCGGGGGGCCTCTTCGGGGCACTCCTGGCAAGGGTAACCGTGCCTTGATGTAGCACACCGCCCCGACTTTGCCAAGTCCCGGGCGGCAATCACTGAACGGCGCCTCAGGAAGCGGCGGCGGCGGGACAGGCGGGCTAGCCCGCCTGGATGGGGGCCACCTGGACCTCCCCGTCGCGGAACCGGAACTCCACGGGCTGTTCCACGTTGCGGTCCAGGTGGAGGCGGACGTCCTTGATCTCCACCACGGTCTTGGCGTAGGCCTTGACCAGGGCGCGGGCACGGGCGTCGCGCTTGTTCACGAGGTGGGGCTCCATCTCGGCCAGCAGCCGTGTGGCCTCGCGGAGCCGCGCCTCGATCTTGGGGCGGAGATCGGTGAGGCGGTCCTTGATGAACTTGGGCTTGCGGCCGAGGGGCCCCTTGGCCTCCATGGCCGCCAGGGCGGCCAGGCCCTTCTTGACCTCCTTGAGCTTCGCCCCCCACGTCTCCACCTCGGCCACGACCTTCTCGTAGCGCTCCTCCAGGGCGAGATCCCGGCCCACCGAGATCCGGGTGGGCACGTTGGCGGAGGTCCCGAACACCTTGGCCTCGAGGGAGCCGCCGGCATAGACCGCGCCGCCGGCGATCTGCCCCTTGCCCTCCACCACCTGAACGTCCCCCCGGACCCGGCAGGTGGCGTCGAGCACGTAGTCCTTGACCTCCATCCGCCCCCCCACGGTGACATCGGCATACTCGATGCTTTGGCAGGTGAGCACCCCGCCCACCTTGATCACGGTCTTGGCCGCCCGGATGATGCCCCCCACGTCGAGGCTCCCCCGGACCTCCACGTGGGCCCCGTCCTCGATGTCCTTCCCGACCTCGAGGTCCCCCTCCACCTGGACGCGGAACCCGTGCTGGACGGACCCAGATATCTTCATGTGCCGGCCGATGAACTCGATGTGGCCGGTGCCGGCGTCCACGTCGCCCTCCAGGGTCCACTCGTCCCGGACGGAGATCTTCCCCTCGCCCTCGAGCTCGATCTTCCCGCTGAGCGCCGCTACCATGGTCATCCCGTCCTGGGAGATCTCCACCCCGGCCCCGGGCTTGAAGGCCGCGTACTGGCCGGGCTTTGCCGGGATCTCGCCGCCGAAGACGTCCTGCCCCGGGACACCGGGGGTCGGCGGGACCTTCCGGGCGATGGTCTCCCCCTCCCGGACGTTCACCACCAGGTTCAGCATGTTCGGGTCCACGTAGAGCGGACCGGCATCCGGGTCGCCCTCGCCCTCCTCGGGCGGGCGCATCACCGGGCGGCCGTCGGGGAGCCGGACCAGGTACTCGATGGTGCCGTCCTCGCCCTTCTCCGGCGGGGTCCCCCGGGCCACCACCCAGCCGTCCCGGGTCCGCTCCGGCACGGGGAGGCGGCCGTGGACGATACCGGCCTCGTCGAGCACCTGGGGCAGCACCCGTTCCAGCTCCGGGGTGAGTTCCCCCTCCACCGGGGACGCCACCGCCTCCATCCGGTCCTTGGAGACCTTGAGCTTGAGGGCGCCGTCCAGGACGAAGACACCGTTCGTGAGTTCTTCCGGGGTCATGGGACCTCCTTCTCCATACCCTTATCGGCCGCCGTGCCGGAATCCTGTACGGGGCACCCGGCTTTCCTTCCCCCGGGGGATTTGGTAGGCTGGACCATCCATCCCCAGCGTGCCGAGAGGAGGAGCGAGGATGCAATTCTTCATCGATACCGCCAACCTGGACGAAATCCGCGAAGCCGCCGACCTCGGGATGGTGGACGGCGTCACCACCAACCCCTCCCTGGTGGCCAAGGAGGGCTGCCCGCTGGAAGACCGGATCCGGGAGATCTGCCAGATCGTGGACGGCCCGGTCAACGCCGAGGTGGTGAGCCTCGACGCCGAGGGCATGGTGACCGAAGGCCGGCGCCTGGCCCAGATCGCCCCCAACGTGGTGGTCAAGGTCCCCATGACCCCCGAGGGCCTCAAGGCCACGCGGCGGCTCGCCGGGGAGGGCATCCGCGTCAACGTGACCCTCGTCTTCTCGCCGCTCCAGGGGCTGCTGGCCGCCAAGGCCGGCGCGGCCTACGCCAGCCCCTTCGTGGGCCGGCTGGACGACATCTCCCAGGACGGGATGGACCTCATCCGGGACCTCGCCCTGATCTACGAGAACTACGCCTACGACACCGAGATCATCGTGGCGAGCGTCCGCCACCCCGTCCACGTGCTGGAGGCGGCCCGCATCGGCGCGGACATCGCCACCATCCCCTTCAAGGTCATCCGCCAGCTGGCCTCCCACCCCCTCACGGACCGGGGCCTCGAAAAATTTTTAGCCGATTGGGAGAAAGTGCCGAAGAAGTGATTGATGGAACGCCGCACCGGACATGACGGGTGGGGAGTGGTGTCTCCCGCCGCCGCCGCGCTGGCGGCCCTCGTGATCGTGTCGGCGGCCGCCGCGCCCGCCCTGGCGGGGGGGCTCTACGCCTACGTCGACTCCCGCGGCGTGCTCCACGTCACCAACGTCCCCACCGACCCCCGGTACCGGCCCCTGGAGGCGGCAAGACACCGCCGCTGCAGGGAGCGCCTCGACGACCTCATCACGAGGGCGGCCCGGGCCCACGGCCTTGACCCCGCCCTCGTCCGCGCGGTGATCCACGCCGAGTCCGCGGGCAACCCCCTGGCCCGATCCCGGAAGGGGGCCATGGGGCTCATGCAGCTCATGCCGGAGACCGCCGAGGAGGTCGCCGTGGCCGACCCCTTCGATCCCGCGGCCAACATCCGCGGCGGCGTCGCCTACCTCAAGAAGCTCCTGGACCGTTTCGGCGGCAACGTGGTCCTGGCCCTGGCCGCCTACAACGCCGGCCCGAACCGCGTGGAGGCGGCGGGCGGCGTGCCGCCCATCCCCGAGACCCGCGCCTACATCCGGCGGGTCATCCAGCTCTGGGAGCGCTTCCGCCGGACCTCCTGACCCGGCGGGCCGACGCCCCTCCCCTTGACAACCCGGCCCAATTCTTTTATGAACCGAGCTTGCCTTGCGTCGAAGGCTCGGCCTTCGGCCCAACCTACTGAGGGGAACCCGGATCCATGAAGACACCGTTGCCCAAGGTGAACGACATCCAGCGGAACTGGTACGTGGTGGACGCCGACGGGGAGGTCCTGGGGCGCCTCGCCTCCCGAATCGCGACCCGTCTGCGGGGCAAGCACAAGCCCATCTTCACCCCCCACCTCGACACCGGCGACTTCGTCGTCGTGGTCAACGCCGAGAAGGTTCGTCTCACCGGCGGCAAGCTCGACAAGAAGCTCTACCGGCGCCACACCGGCTACCTCGGCGGCCTCAAGACGGCCACCGCCCGGACCATGCTCGAGAAGCGGCCCGAGGAGGTCCTCCGCCTGGCGGTCCGCCGCATGCTCCCCAAGAACCGGCTCGGCCGCCGCCAGCTCAAGAAGCTCAAGATCTACCGGGGGCCCGAACACCCCCACCAGGCCCAGAAACCCGAACCCCTCCGGTTCACGCCGTAAGGATCCAACCACCATGGCCGAAGCCAGATACTACGCCACCGGAAAGAGGAAGACGGCCGTCGCCCGCGCCTGGCTGACCCCGGGCAACGGCGAGATCACCGTCAACGGCAAGTCCTTCGACGAGTACTTCGACGTCGAGACGGCCCGCATCGTCGCGGAGCAGCCCTTCGTGCTCACCGGCACCCTGGGCAAGTTCAATGTCCAGGCCACCCTCAAGGGCGGCGGGAAGAACGCCCAGTCCGAGGCCCTGCGGCACGCGGTGGCCCGGGCCCTCCTGGCGGTCAACGACGACTACCGAGGAACGCTCAAGAAGGCGGGCCTCCTGACCCGCGACGCCCGCGTCAAGGAACGCAAGAAGTACGGCCTGGCCGGCGCGCGGAAGCGTTACCAGTACTCCAAGCGCTGATGGGCACGACCTCTGCACCCGCCCGGGGGGAAGGCACGCCTTCCCCCTTTTTCGTGGGGCCGGTTCCGGGCCCGCCGTCCGCGGAGGATCGAACATGCTGAAGGTGGCCATCGTCGGGGGATCCGGCTACACCGGCCTCGAATTGCTCCGCCTGCTGGCCCGGCACCCCGAGGTGCGTGTCACGGCGATCACCTCGCGCCGGTACGAGGGCCGGGAGGTCACCGAGGTCTTCCCGTCGCTCCAGCCATACCGGGGACTCGCCTTCACGGCCCCGGAGCCGGCGGCCCTGGCCGGGCAGGCGGAGTTCTTCTTCACCGCCGTGCCCCACCAGGCCGCCATGAAGGTGGTCCCCGGACTCCTCGCCGCCGGGGGCCGGGTGGTGGATCTTTCCGCGGACTTCCGCCTGCGGGACCGGCAGACCTACGAGGCGTGGTACCAGGCCCACGAGGCCCCCGAGCTCCTGGACGAGGCCGTCTACGGCCTTCCCGAGGTCTACGGGCCGCGCATCGCCGCCGCCCGCCTCGTGGCCAACCCGGGCTGCTATCCCACCAGCGCCCTGCTCCCCCTCGTGCCCCTCTTGCGGGAAGGGCTCGTGGCCCCCGAGGGCCTCGTCATCGATTCCAAGTCCGGCGCCAGCGGGGCCGGGCGGGGGGCCTCCCTGGCCACGGCCTTCTGCGAGGTGAACGAGGCGTTTCGTGCCTACAAGGTGGGCGAACACCGGCACACCCCGGAGATCGAGCAGGAGCTGTCCGCCGCCGCCGGGCGGCCCGTGGTGGTGAACTTCACCCCCCACCTCGTGCCCGTCTCCCGGGGGATCTTCACCACCATCTACGCGGATCTCGCCCGGCCGGGGACCGGCACCGCCGAGATCCTCGCTTGCCTCGAGGCCTTCCACCGGCCCCACCCCTTCGTCACGGTCCTCCCCGAGGGAACGCTGCCCAACGTCCTCCATGTCCGGGGCGGCAACGCCTGTCACATCGGAGCGCGGGTCGACCCCCGGACCGGCCGGGTGATCCTCCTCTCCGTGATCGACAACCTCGTCAAGGGGGCCGCCGGCCAGGCCATCCAGAACCTCAACCTCATGGCCGGCCTCGACCCCGCCTCGGGCCTCGACATCACCGGCCTGTGCCCCTGACCCGCAGCGGCCCATGGTCCGCCGCCGGCTCAAGCTCGTCCTGAGCTACCACGGCGCCGCCTTCCACGGGTGGCAGCGGCAGGCGGCGGGCCGCCCCACCGTCCAGGCGGCCCTGGAGGCGGCGCTCTCCCGGATGACCGGGGAACGCAGCACCGTGGTGGGGGCCGGCCGCACCGACGCCGGCGTCCATGCCGCCGGCCAGGTGGCCCACTTCGAGACCCGGGCCGCCATCCCCTGCGATGGGTTCCGAGAGGGGCTCAACAGCCTGCTCCCCGCCTCGGTGGCCGTCCTCGGCGTGGAAGAAGCCGCCCCCGACTTCCACGCCCGCTACGACGCCGTGGCCAAGACCTATTCCTACCGGGTCCTCGTCGCCCCATCCAAGGCGCCGCTCTGGGAGGACCGGGCCTGGCGCCTGCCCAGTCCCCTGGACATCGAGGCCATGCGGCAGGCCGCCGCCGCCCTCCTCGGCCGGCACGACTTCGCCGCCTTCCAGGCCAGCGGGAGCAGCGTCAAGACCACCGTCCGCACCCTCTACCGCTGCCGCATCGAGGTCCTGGAACCCGGGGCCCTGGCCGTCCCGGCCCCGGGACCCATCGTGCACTTTTCGGTTGCCGCCGACGGCTTCCTTCGTTATATGGTCCGAAACATGGTGGGAACGCTCGTGGAGGTCGGCAGCGGGCGGCGGCCGCCCGACGACCTCCAGCGGATCCTCTCCGGGGGCGACCGCCGCCTCGCCGGCCGGACGGCGCCGGCAGAGGGGCTCTGCCTGGACCGCGTCCACTACCACGGCCCGCCGCCCCGGCACGACACACTCGAGGACTAGGACATGCCAGATTCCGCGCCCCTCCGGCTCGCCCAGCGCGTCACATCACTCAAGCCCTCCCCGACGCTCACCATCAACGCCAAGGCGAAGCACCTCAAGGCCCAGGGAGTGGACCTCGCCAACCTCTCCGCCGGCGAACCGGACTTCGACACCCCGGAGCACATCAAGGAGGCCGCCGTCAAGGCCATCCGCGACGGCTTCACCAAGTATACCCCGGTGGGCGGCATCCCCGAGCTCAAGGAGGCCGTCATCGCCCGCCTCGCCGAGGACTACGCCGTCACCTACCGCCCCGAACAGATCCTCGTCTCCACGGGCGGCAAGCAGGCCCTCTACAACATCGCCCAGGCCCTGCTCGACCCCGGCGACGAGGTGATCATCCCCGTTCCCTACTGGGTCTCGTACCCGCCCATCGTGGAACTGGCCGGGGGTGTCCCGCGATACCTGGAGACCCGGGCCGAGGCCGGCTTCGACATCGACCCGGCGGCCCTGGAGGCCCTGGTGGGGCCGCGGACCCGGGCCATCATTTTGAACAGCCCGTCGAACCCCACGGGGTGCGTCTACTCCCGCGCCACCCTCGCCGCGGTGGCCCGCGTCGCCGCCGCGCACGGCCTGGTGGTGATCTCCGACGACATCTACGACCGGATCCGCTTCGACGGCCGCCCCCCGGAGAACATCCTCTCCGTGGCCCCGGACCTCGCGGACCGCGTGGTGCTCGTCAACGGTGTGTCCAAGACCTACGCCATGACGGGGTGGCGGATCGGCTACATGGCCGGCCCCGAGGCCCTCGTCAAGGCCGCCACCCGCGTTCAGGGGCAGAGCACGTCGAACCCCAACTCCATCGCCCAGATGGCGGCCCTGGCGGCCCTCACCGGCCCCCAGGAGTGCGTGGACCGCATGACCGCCGCCTTCCGGGAGCGGCGGGACTTCATCACCCGGCGCCTGAACGCCCTCCCCGGCGTGACCTGCCCCGAGCCCATGGGGGCCTTCTACGCCTTCGCCGATCTCTCCGCCTACCACGGCGCGCGCGCCGGGGACCGGGCCATCGGCGACAGCCTCGCCATGACGGACTACCTCCTGGACGAAGCCCGCATCGCCTCCGTCCCGGGCGTCGCCTTCGGTGACGACCGGTTCGTCCGGTTCTCCTACGCCAGCGACTTGGCGACCCTGGAAGCGGCCCTGGCGCGGCTGGAGGCCGCGCTGGGGAGACTCACGCGCGGCTGAGAGGCCCGCTCGGGACCGCCCCACGCCATCAAGCTGATTCTTCGACCTCCGCGTAAGGCACGGGGTGAGGATATCGGGAACGCGCCGGGCCGAGCGCCGCCGCAAGGACGAGGACATCCGAAGCAACACGGCAGCCCGGGACGTTGTGCGACGCCACCAAAAAGGCCCGCCTCCGAGGAGGCGGGCCTTCCGGCGCCGCGGGCCGAACCCTGCTCAGCGGCGGCCGCGGGCGGCGCGTTTGGCGGCCTTGAGGGGGTTGATCTTCTTGCCGGCGGCGTCCTTGGCCACCTCGGGCCGCGCGTGGGTGGCGAAGTTACAGACCCCCCGGCGCCACTTCGCGGCGGGATGGGGATAGACCGCGCAGAAACGACCCTCCTCCCGCTGGACGATCCGCCCGCACCCCTCGCATTGTTCCACGACCTCGAAGCAGGCCCCGCCCAGAAAGGTGCACCCCTTCGCCGTCATGAACCCGCATTCGTCCCCCGGTCTCTTGGTGGTACATTCCATGTCGTTCTCCCGGCCGCCGACACCGTCGGCGTGCGATGTGGTGCCGAAGGGGAGATTCGAACTCCCACGGGCATACACCCACTAGATCCTGAATCTAGCGCGTCTACCAATTCCGCCACTTCGGCCCGGCGAAGGCCTATTAAATAGGCCCATCTTGCGCTTGTCAAGGCCCTGGGGTAGCTTCAGGCGGGCCGTTTGCCAGGGCCGGAGCCGGCCCCGGCAGGGCCCCCGGAGCCGCGCATGCGCATCTACCAGGACTGGCGAAACCTCAAGGGCGTCTTTCACCGCCCCGCGCTCACCATCGGCAACTTCGACGGGGTTCACCTGGGGCACCGGGCGCTCTTCGACAAGGTGGTGCAACTGGCCCGGGCCGGGGGGGGAGAGGCCGTCGCCATGACCTTCGAGCCCCACCCGCTCCGCGTCCTCCGGCCCGATTCCCCGCCCAAGCTCATCTCGACCCTGGAGCAGAAGATCGAGCTCATCGAGCGCGCCGGCATGGACGCCCTGGTGTGCCTGCGCTTTACGCGGGAGCTGGCGGCGACCACCGCCGACCGGTTCGTGGACCTCGTCCTCGTGGAACACCTGGGCATCCGGGACCTGGTCATCGGCTACGACTACGCCCTCGGCCGCGGCCGGGAAGGCGACCGCGACTTCCTCCGCCGCAAGGGCGAGGCCCTGGGCTTTGCCGTCCACGTCGTCCCGCCCGTGGTGGTGGACGGCATGACCGTGAGCAGCACGCTGGTCCGGCGCCTGGTGGCCGAGGGAGAGATGCGGAAAGTCCGCCGGCTCCTGGGCCGCTACTACCAGATCCGCGGCACCGTGCAGCGAGGCCGGCAAAGGGGCGGGCCCGAGGTCGGCTTCCCCACGGCCAATCTCACCATCTCCGAGGAGGACCTCTGCCCCAAAAAGGGCGTCTACGTCGTCCAGGTCCTCCACGAAACGGCCTGCTACGGAGGCGTCCTCAACATCGGCTTCAACCCCACCTTCGGCGACGGCCGGCTCTCGGCCGAGGTGCACATCTTTGACTTCGACCGCGACATCTACGGCCACCCCATCAAGGTCAACCTCATCCAGCGCCTCCGCGACGAGCGCCGCTTCCCCGGCCCCGAGGCCCTGGCCGCCCAGATCCGCCAGGACATCGAGGCCGCCCGCCGCGTGCTCGAACAAGAGAAAGGGCTCCGCCAGGCCTGCCTCGAAGGCTGAAAAAAGGAGGGCCGGCGCCACGGCGCCGGCCCAGCTTCGTGCCGTTGGACAGATCCGGGCTCTAGACTTCTTCCACCGTGATCGCGCCCACGGGGCAGACCTCGACGCAGGTCTCACAGCCGAGGCAATCCTCACCCCGGGCGATGACCGGCTTGTCATCCTCGAAGTCGTACACCTGCGCCGGACAGGCGTTCACGCATTCCTCGTCGCCCTGGCACTTGTCGTAGTCGATGGTGATCTGAAACATGTCGATTCCTCCTCAGTCGGGTCTTTGGTGGGGCCAAGGGCCCGGTTTTCACCGGGCTCCGTATCATATAGACGATGATTCTCCGGCTTGTCAAGCCGAAGACCCGGAGGCCGCCGCGTGCCGGGCCTCCCGGGCGGCGCGGAGGAGCCGGGCGGCCCACGCCGGCTGCCCGAGGGCATGGACGTGGGTATAGGTGCCGAAGACGGTCCCCCGGCAGAGGCCGTCCCGCTCTCCGTCGAAGCCGCTCCCCCGGAGCACCCTGCACGCAAGCCGCTCGCCGGCCTTGGGCTGAAGGGGAACGGGCCGGGAATAATGGAACTCGTGGCCGGAGATCTCCTCCCCGGGCGCATAGAACGGGGTCGGCCGCTCCACCCGGAGCCGGCTGTACCCGTGTCCTTGCGGCCGCCCCTCCAGGACGAAGTCCCAGTCGATGACGCCCAGCATGGGGAAGGTCCGGCCCCGCCACTCGATCCGGCGCCCGAGGTACATGAGCCCGCCGCATTCCGCGTAGACCGGCAGGCCCGCCGCCACCCGGCGGCGCAGCCGCTCCATCAGCTCCGCGTTCCGGGCGAGGCGCTCCCCCTGGGTCTCCGGGAAGCCGCCCCCGATGTAGAGGAGGTCGATGTCGGGCAACCGGCGATCCGCGGCAAGATCCAAGAAGACCAGCTCCGCGCCCCCGTCCTCCAGGGCCTGGAGGTTCTCCGGGTAATAGAAGTTGAAGGCGGCGTCCCGGGCCACCCCGATGCGGAGCCCCCCGCCCGGCCGGCCCGAGGCCGCCCAGGGCCGCGCCTCCCCTGCCCCCGGGTCGAAGGGCCCCGCCCCTTGCGCCAGCTCCAGGAGGCCGTCCAGGTCGACCCGTTCCGCCACCGCCTCGGCGAGCCGGTCCAAGGCCCGATCCGCCTCCGGATGCTCGGCAAGCGGGGTCACGCCCAGGTGCCGCATGGGGAGGGGATCGGCGTCGAGACGGGGAAAGGCCCCGAGGACCGGGAGGCCGCCGTAACGTTCCACCGCGTCCCGGAGGACCCGGACGTGGCGCGCACCGCCGGTGCGGTTGAGGATCACACCGCCCACGGAGAGATCGGGGTCGAAGTGCCGGACCCCCTGGACCACGGCGGCGGCGGTCCGGGTCATCTTGGCGCAGTCGAGGACCAGGACCACCGGCGCCCCGAGGAGCTTGGCGAGTTCCGCCGTGCTGTAGGTCCCGGCGGCGTCGACCCCGTCGAAGACGCCGCGGTTTCCCTCGACGAGGGCCAGGTCCGCCGGGCCGGAGCGGGCCGAGAAGGCGGCCCTCAGCCGCTCCGCCGGGACGAGGTAGGGGTCCAGGTTGCCGCAATCCGCGCCGGCGGCGAAGGCGAGCCACGCGGCGTCGATGTAGTCCGGCCCCTTCTTGAAGGGGGCCACGGCGAGGCCGCGGCGCCGCAACGCCCTGACCATGCCCAGGGTGAGAACGGTCTTCCCGGACCCGCCCCGGATGGCGGCCACCACCAGCCTGGCGATCACCCGGTCGGCCATGTCCCGGCGCTCCTCCCCGGCCGGCGCCCGGGGATCCAAGAAAAAGGGCCCCCGGCGGGGGCCCCTCGATGGCGTTTCGCGGTCACGATCCCTAGCCCAGGGCCTTCTCCTCCTTGATGGAGATGGCGATCTTGTAGAGGGCCGTGAGGATCAGGGCCCCGATGGCCCAGATGGCCAGAGCGATGGTGATCTCCCTCGCGGTGGGGTGGTACTCGATGACCTCCTCGAAGGGATTCGGGATGAAACCGCCGATCACGAGGCCGACCCCCTTGTCAGTCCATGTGGACGCGAAGATACAGGCCGCGGCCACCGCCAGGATCCGCTCGTTGCGCCGGAGCGGCGGGATGAGCAGGATCAGGATCCCAGCCAAGCCCAGGATCACCGCGGTCCACATCCAGGGCACCAGCTCGCCCTTGCCGTCGAGGCCGAAGAAGAGGTAGTCGAGGGAGTGGTGATGCCCGGGGATCCCGCTGTAGTAAGCGGTGAAGAACTCCATGGCCAGGAAGAACATGTTGGTGATCATGGCGTAGACCACGATCTTCGAAAGGGTCTGGATGGCCTCCTTGCCGGGGTCGAACTTGGTGAGCCTGCGCACCAGGAGGCAGAGGAGGATCAGGAGCGAGGGCCCGGAGGCGAAGGCCGAGGCCAAGAACCGCGGGGCCATGATGGCGGTCAGCCACATGTGCCGCCCCGGAAGGCCCGCGTACAGGAAGGCCGTCACCGTGTGGATGCTGACGGCCCACGGGATGGAGAGATAGACGAAGGGCTTGATCCAGGCCGGGGGCGGCACGTCGTTGCGCTCCGCGCCGAGAGTCGTCCACCCCACCAGGATGTTGATGAAGAGGTACCCGTTCAGGACGATCATGTCCCAGAAGAGGATGGAGTTCGGCGTAGGATGCAGCAGGACGTTGAACACCCGGGCGGGCTGGCCGATGTCCACGATGATGAAGAGCAGGCACATGGTGACCGCCGCGATGGCGAGAAACTCGCCGAGGATCACCACGGGGCCGAACGTCTTGTAGTCGTGGAGATACTTCGGAATGACCAGCATGACCGCCGAGGCCGCCACCCCGACCAGGAAGGTGAACTGGGCGATGTAGACCCCCCAGGAGATGTCGCGGCTCATGCCGGTGATGCCCAGGCCGTGCTCCAACTGGTAGAGGTAACAGACGAACCCGGCGCCGATGATCACCAGCAGGAAGGCGATCCAGGTCCAGTACTTGGGACTCCCTTTCAAGGCTCGTTCAAGCATGGCTCCCTCTCACACGATGTAGAAGACCGACGGCCGGGTCCCGAGCTCGGGCTTGCGCCGGATGGTGTGGTTCTCGCGTAACGCCCTGCGGATCTCGGAGTTGGGGTCGTGGAGGTTGCCGAAGACGAGCGCCTTCTCCGGGCAGGCCTCCACGCAGGCGGGCAGCTTGTTCTGCGCCAGCCGCTCGGTGCAGAAGGTGCACTTCTCCACCACGCCCCGGGTCCGTGTGGGGTAGGCCGGGTTGACCTTGTTCATGTCGAGCCCGAGCCGCGGATCCTTCCAGTTGAAGCTCCGAGCCCCAAACGGGCAGGCGGCCATGCAGAAGCGGCAGCCGATACACCGGTGCATGTCCATCATGACGATGCCGTCGGGCCGCTTGAAGGTGGCCTTGGTGGGGCAGACCCGGACGCACGGGGGATGTTCGCAGTGGTTGCAGAGGACGATGAACGGGTGCTCCTTGGACACGTCCGGGTACTCGTGGTGCTGCCCGGGGAAGGCCGCCTCGAAGGGCTCCTTCCAGATCCACTTCACCTCGTCCTTGCGGTTGCCGTGGTCGGGGACGTTATGGGTGGTGTGGCAGGCCGTGATGCACTTCTTGCAGCCCTCTTCCTTGGCACACCGCCGCATGTCCACCACCATGCCGTAGCGGATGCCCGACGCCGCCCCCTTGGCCGGGAACTCGCCGGATGCCTCGAGAGAACCGGGAGCCAGCAGCTCGATGCTGCCCATGCCTCCAAGGCCCAGCATGGTGGACACACCAGCTATCTTGAGAAATTCTCTCCTGTTGAGGCCCATCACAGTTTCTCCTTCGGTACGAAGTGACAGTCCCAGCAGTACGGCTTGACCGTGGCGTACTGGTGACACTTGTCGCAGAACTCCGACTTCTTGGCGTGGCACTTCATGCAGGTGTTCTGGAGGCTCATGTTGTACTTCTTCCCCCTGGTGCCCACGTAGACGCGGTTGCCCTCGCGGACCACCGTGTCCCGCCACTCGTTGAGGAGCTGCATGTGGCTGGTCCGCATGAACTCCTTGGATTCCACACACTGCTTCTCCGTCTCCGGGAGCTTCGGCTTGGGCGCCGGCGCGGCCACGCCGTGGTTGTACCATATGGGGAAGCCCACGAAGGCCACGAAAACCACCAGTCCAGTCAGGATCTTGCCCGCATCATACATCGGATTCGCCCTCCGTCCCGGCGAGCGGTTCGCCGCGCAGGTTGGTCTCCCGTTTCTTTTCGCCTTCCATCACCAGGGCGTTGCCGACGAGCTCGGAGACGCCGCTGACGGTCACCTCGGGGACCCAGTAATCCATGAGGGTGGACAGCGTCGCCCGGTCGATGGCACAGACACAGGCGAGGCGGTTCACCCCGTACTTGTCGTGGACGTACCTCACCGCGTTGGCACGCGGGAGCCCGCCGCGCATCCGCATCTCCATGAACTCGTCGGTGTTGAGGCCGGTGCCCGAGCCGCAGCAGAAGGTCTGCTCCCGGATGGTGTTCTCCGGCATCTCGTGGAATTCCGGCACCACGTTCTTCAGGATGTAGCGGGGTTCTTCCAGGAGGCCCATGGCCCGGGAGGGATTGCAGGAGTCGTGGAAGGTGGCCACGATCCCGGCGTTCCGGCTCGGATCGAGGCGGAGCTTTCCGTGCTTGATGAGGTCCGCGGTGAACTCGCTGATGTGGACCATCTTCGTGGAGGCGGCGTTCTCGAAGGTGGTCCCCGTGACGGGCGAGACCGGCACCTCGAGGAAGTCCGCCGGGCCGTTCAGGGTGTCCATGTACTGGTGGATCACCCGCCACATGTGGCCGCACTCGCCGCCCAGGATCCACTTGACCCCGAGCCGCTTCGCCTCGAGGTAGATCTTGGCGTTGAGCTTCTTCATCTGCTCGTGGGAGGTGAAGAGCCCGAAGTTGCCGCCCTCCGAGTTGTAGGTGCTCCAGGTGTAGTCGAGCCCGATGTGCTCGAAGAGCAGGAGGTAGCCCATGCAGGTGTAGATGCCGGGCTCGGCGAAGACGTCGGCCGACGGCGTCACGAAGAGGACCTCGGCACCCTTCCGGTTGAAGCTCGGCGTGATGCGGATGCCCGTGTATTCCTCGATGTCGTCGCAGAGGTACTCGATGTTCTCCTTGAAGGTGTGGGGCTGGAGCCCCATGTGGTTCCCGGTGCGGGTGCAGTTGGCCACCGGGGTCATGATCCAGTTGATGTTGATGCCGAGGAGGTGGAGGAGCTCCCGGGCCATCATGGTGATCTCGGCGGTGTCGATGCCGTAGGGGCAGAACACCGAGCACCGGCGGCACTCCGTGCACTGGTAGAAGTAGTAGAACCACTCCTTGATGACGTCGGTGGTGAGCTCCCGCGCCCCCGCGAGCCGGCCGAGGAGCTTTCCGGCCTTGGTGAACTCCCGCCGGTAGATGGAACGCAAGAGCTCGGCCCGGAGCACCGGCATGTTCTTCGGGTCTCCGGAACCCAGGAAGAAGTGGCACTTGTCGGCGCAGGCCCCGCACCGCACGCAGATGTCCATGAAGACCTTGAAGGAGCGGTACTTGTCGAGCCGGTCGGCCATCCCCTCGAGGATGATCTCCTTCCAGTTCTCGGGGAGCTTCCAGTCCTCGTCCGTGGGCATCCAGTCCCGGATGTTGGGGTAGCCGAGGTACTCCAGCGCGTCCTTCGAACCCGGGTAGCACCAGGTGCCGGGCTTGAAACGGACGGGGGTGTCCATCCAGCCCGTCTTCGGCGGCCTGTGGTCGATCCTCAGAATCTCTTTCGGCGTAGGTGTCTTGGCCATGGCTTATTCCTTCTCCACCGGAATTCCGGCCTGCTTCATGAGTTCACGGAACTCGTCCTCGTAGGCCTCGTAGCTGTGGACCTTGACCGGGTAGTTCCACGGGTTGATGTGCCGCTTCATGCGGCTGTTGTTGGCGAGGTTCCGGGTGGGGCTCAGGAAGACGCCGCCCATGTGCATGAGCTTGCTGAAGGGGAAGTAGGCCACCAGCACGCTCACCAGGAACAGATGCACGAAGAAGAGGGACTGGAGCCCCTGCGGCACCGTGGGATGGAGGCTCGCCAGCCCCACCGCCAGCTCCTTGATGCCGACCACGTCCACCCGGCTGAAGTAGCGCATGAGGACGCCCGTCACAGCCACCCCCAGCAGGAGGAAGAGGGGGAAGTAGTCGTTGGCCAGGGAGATGTAGCGGACCTGCGGGATGAAGAACCGGCGAAGAAGCAGGAAGGTGAGCCCCGTCAAGATGAGGACGTCGGTGATGTAGAGCTGGGGCGCCCCGATCTGGAACATGCCGTCCAGGGCGTCGAGAAACTGGACGAAGCCCGGGACCGGCTGGGTGAGCAGCCGGAAGTGGCGGACGAAGATCACCAGGAAGGAGACGTGGAACATGAGGCCGAAGAGCCACAGCCACCGCGTCCAGCGGTAGACCAGGTTCCCGTCCTGGAGCCGCGCCTTGGTGTTCCGGAAAAGGGACCGGAACAGGAAGGCCTCGAGGAGCATCCGGACGATCACCCCGCCCGTAGTGCTCGGGTTGTCGAACTTGTTCTGCTTGATCCAGGGCAGGGACTTCTCCTGCCCGCAGGTGGTCGGGATCCGGAAGGGCACCGGGGACTTGCCCCACCGAACCACCCGCCAGATGAAGCCGCCCACGAACAGCAGGAAGGCTGCGTAGGGGATCACCACCCCGAAGAGGGTGTGCAGGCCGGCCTCTGCCCCCAGGTAGGCGACCAGTGCGAGCACCAGGACTGCCAGAAGGGAATACAATGCCGTCATTTGCCTTACCTCGCTTCGTCCAAAAGGGTAACCGCTAACTTGCCTTCACCCGCGCGGCCGCCGGGCCTCAATGCGGGCTCTCCCCTCCCTCTCGTTCCCTGAACACGGCCGAGGGGCACTTGGCCCGCCCCAGCAAGGCCGCCGTGCCGCTGCGGATCTCCTTCACCTTCAGCTCGAAGAGGCGCTCGCGGCAGGACATGTAGATGTCGAAGGCCAGGAGGGCCAGGCCGTCCAGGCGGTCTTCGAACTCGCGGAGTTCCCCCGCCAGGGCCTCGGACTCCGCCCGCGAGAGACCTTCGCGAACCACCGCCTTCAGGAGAAAGACAAACCCCGTCGCCTGCGACGGGGTGAAATCCTGGACCGCCCGGGTGCGGACGATGCGGTCGAGGGCCGTGCGGACGTCGTCGTCGCCGCGCTCGCCGAGCAGCCCGTCGTAGAGGCCTTCCAGCGACTCCACGACGATGTGGCGGACCGGGTTGGCGAAGGGATCCTTCTGGCCCTTGAGAAACCGCGCGGCCTCGTCGGGATACGTCTCCAGGACCCTGGAGACCCACTCCCTGAGCAGCCCGGCCTTCTTCTGGCTCAAGAGCTGAACGAGGCTCACCGTGTTCCCTCCCTTGCCCGCCGCCGCCCGGTCCCTGCCGGGGCCCAGGCGGCCAGCCGCGGCACGACCGGCCCAAAACCTGAATCGCCATTCACCGTGAATGATGTCTATAGACAATAACCGCCAGGCTGTCAAGGCCGCCTCCCGGGTGTCCCGTCGGCGCGGCGTGGTATAGAATGCTAAAGACGAATCCATTTTTCGATGGACACCGACCATGCCGACCCCTCCCGTCACCGTCCGCTACACCGGCATCAACCACGTGGCCATGGCCACCCGCGACATGGACGCCACGATCCGCTTCTGGCGGGATCTGTTGGGCATGCGCCTCATCGCCGGCATGGGCCGCCCCGGCCAGCGGCAGTATTTCCTGGCCGTCTCCGGCCGGGACATGGTGACCTTCTTCGAGTGGGACGGCGTGGAGCCCCTCCCCGAGAAGGACCACGGGTATCCCGTCCGGGGCCCCTTCGGCTTCGATCATGTCTCCTTCGGCGTGGAATCCGCCGAGGATCTCTGCCGGCTCAAGGCCCGAATCGACGCCGCGGGCTTCTGGGTCTCGGAGATCATCGACCACGGCTTCCTCCACTCCATCTACGCCTTCGACCCCAACGGGATCCCCATCGAGTTCTCCTGGGAGGTCCCCGAGGTGGACCTGCGCCGTGCCCCGGCCCTGAAGGACCGCAGGCCCGGGACCGTGGCCCTCGAGGGCCCCGACCCCGTTCCCGGCCATTGGCCCGAGCCGGGGAAGCCTCCACCCGACGACTGCTTCGCCTACCCCGGCGACGGCGCGGACGAGTTCGGCCCCGGCACCCCGCCGGCAGGGTCCCGCCGCGGGTGATGACGGGGCCGCCCCACCTGTGGTATTTTCCCGGAAAATTCCTGCAAGGAGATCACCATGCCACCGCGCACGGACAACCCGACCGGGGCCTCCACCCCCCTCGCCGACCTCGAGAAGGAAGCCCGGGAAAATCCCCACTCCGTCATCGCCCACCACCGGCTGGCGCTGGCCTACTGGAAGGAGGGCCGGCTCGAGGACGCCCTGGCCGCCTTCCGAAAGGGCCTCGAGATCGACCCCGCCGGCTACGAGCTGCGCATCAACCTCGGAACGGTCCTCTTCCAGCTCGGCCGCTTCGAGGAGGGGATACGGGAGAACGAGGCGGCGCTGAAGCTTCGCCCCGACTCCGCCGAGGCCCACGCCAACATCGGCTCCGCCTGCATCCAGATGCAGGAATGGGAGAAGGCCGCCGAGCACTTCGAGCGGGCCCTCGAGATCAAGCCCGAGATGGTACCGGCCCTCACGAACCTCACCACGGTCCTCGTGGAACTCGGCCGCACCGAGCAGGCGGTGGCCGTGGCGGAGAAGGCCGTCTCCCTCGCCCCCACCTTCGGCCTGGCCCACAACAACCTGGCCGTCGCCTGCTACTACGCCGGTGACACCGGCCGGGCCCGGGAGGCGGCCGAAAAGGCCCGGCAGCTCGGCTATCCCGTCCACCCGGACTTCCTCGCGAAGTTGTCCGGGTGACTCCCGCCCCGGGCAGGACCCCCGACATGGGCCGCGGCCTCGCCTCCCACGAACCCCGGTGTCCCTTCTGCGGCGGCGCCTTTGCGCCGCCCCGGGAGATGGAACCCCGGCATCTGGGCGACTTCTCCTACGGCGCCTGCGCCTGCGGCGCCGTCTACGTCTGCGACGTCACCGGCCGCAACCTGGGCGCCGCCTACTCGGAGGCCCTGGGCCTCGCCTGCGACTACGACTGGGACCTCGCCTGGAACCTGCTCCCTGAGACGGACTACCTCGAGGCCCAGGTCGATCACTACGATCCCCGGGGGCACCTCGTGCATCCCGCCGGGCGCAGCGAGGACGGGCGCACCGTCCGGGGGGTCCTGTTCTTCCTCAAGCTGCGGGCGGACATCGCCGAGGTCGCCCAGGACGGGGTCCGGCGGCGGCTCCGGGCCCAGCCCCCACCGCCGCCGCCCCGACCCGCCCGCCGCCTCGGGAAACGAGAGGTGGAAAGCCTGGTGGCCCGCGGCGACCACCCGGCCCTCGAGGCGGCCGCCGAGGCGGACCCCCTGGTCCTCCGGCGCATCCAGCGGCTCCTCTACAGCCCCGACCCCGAGCGGCGCTGGGGCGCGGTGATCGCCCTCGGGCGGGCCGCGGCGGCGGCCGCCCGCCGGCACCCCTCCGCCGTGGGGGACCTCCTCCGCCAGCTCATCTACGCCGCCGCCGACTCCGCCGCCGCCGGCTGGGGCACCCTGGAGGCCGCCGGCGAGATCATCCGGCATGCCCCGGATCCCTATGGGTCCTTCGTCCGGAACCTCCTGGCCTTCCTCCGGGACCCGCCCGCCCGGGCCGCCGTTCTCTGGGCCGTGGGCCGGATCGGGGAGGTCCACCCCGACATCGTCAAACGGCACCCCTACTTCCCCATCCTCGACCTGCTCGCCGACCCGGCCCCGGAGATCCGGGGCCATGCCGCCTGGGCCCTCGGCCGGCTCCGGGCCCGGGAGGCCGGCGGCCCCCTGGGCCGCCTGGCCGGCGACGAGGCCGCCTTCTCCCTCTTCGACGGCCACCGGCTCCGCCGGGTGAGTGTCGGGGAGGTGGCCCGGGCGGCACTCCGGCGCATCCAGCATCCAGCAAAAACCGCGGAGGCACACATGAAACCGGAAGAAACCGCCCCCTTGAGCCCCGAAGACGAGGCGGCCCTCGCCGAGGCCCTCCGGCTCTACCGGGAGGCCGACATCGAGCGCAACCAGGGGGGGTCCCTCGACGCCATGGAGAAGTACCGGCAGGCCCTCGAGGTCTTCGAACGCCTCGGCCGCGCCGCCGAGGCCGCCAACGCCTGCGAAAAACTCGGCGACCTCCACATCCAGCGCGGCGACTTCAACGGCGCCCTCCCCCTGTACCAGCGGGCCCTGGCCGTGTGCGAGAAAAAGGGCGATCCCCTGAGCTTCTATCTGCTCGCCGAGAAGATCGTGGACGTCTACCGCCACCGACAGCAGATGGAAAAGGCCCTCCCCTATCTCTTCCGCATGCTCGAGATCGCCGAGTCCGCCGGCGACGCGGGCCGGGCCGGGCTCTGCCTGACCGGCATCGGCGACGTCTACCAACGCCAGGACGAGCCGGAGAAGGCCCTCGAGGCCTATCGGCTGGCGAGCCGGATCTACCGCGAGATGGGTTCCAAGAAGCAGGCCGCCATCCTCGACGAGGGCATCGTCCGCCTGGAGCGCTTGTGCTCCGGGGCCGCGGATCCCGGATCGCAACCTTGACGCGCCGGCACCCCGGCCCCGCCGACCCCCCGGCCGGGTGCCGCCGATGCGGGGCCTGCTGCACCGCCGGCGGCCCCACGCTGCATCTTTCCGACCGGGACCTCGTCACCGGGGGCCACCTGCGCCCCGAGGACCTCGTGACCCTCCGGGCCGGGGAGATCGCCCGGGACCCCCGGGACGGGCGCCTGCTCCACCTCCCCGCCGAGATGATCAAGGTCCGGGGCCGGGCGCCCGGCACCTGGGCCTGCAGGTTCTATGCGCCCCGGCACCGCTCCTGCCGCATCTACGCCCGGCGGCCCCTGGAGTGCCGGGTACTGGACTGCCGCCGGCCCGCGGCGGCGGCCGGCCTCTTCCTCCAGGACCTCCTCTCCCGCCGGGATCTCCTCGCGGAGGCACCCGCCGTCCTCGAGCTCGTCGAGGCCCACGACCGGGCCTTCCCACCGAAACACCTCTACGCCTGGGCCGCCGCCCCCGGCGCCGCCGGGCGGCTCGCCCAGGCCCAGGAAACCGAGGCGCGCTTCCGCGCACGGGCCGCCCGGCGCCTCGGCCTCTCCGCCGAGGCGCTGGACTTCGTCCTCGGCCGGCCCCTGGACCGGCTCCTCGAAGCGGCCGGCATCCTCCCCGGCCGCCAGGCCCCGTCCCCCCGCCCTCGGGAGGCCTGAACCCCCGCCGCCGGCGCCGCGGGGCCGAACGCGCGCAAAAAGGCGCCCCCTCCCGGCTGGAAGGGGGCGCCTGTATCTTTGGGGTTGCCGATCCCGGCCGGGCCTATTCGCCCTCGCCCTCCTCGAGCGGCTTCCCGAAGCCGGGGACCCCGTACATAACGGTGCTCCCGGAGGAGAAGAACTCGAGTTTCCCCTCCCGCACCAGCTCGTTGGCGGCGTTCTTGACCGCCCGCGGCGAGGCGTCGGGGTCGGCCTTGTACAAGTCCTTGATGTACATCTTGGACTTGTGCTTGGCCTTCTTGGTGGCGAATTCCAGGATCTTCTGCTTCAGTTCTTCCTTGTCTGCGGCCATGACGTCCCCCTCTGCTCAAAGGTTGTCGGTGTGGACGCTCCACTTGAACTGCGTGGTGGTGTGATACGTGGTGTAGGCCAAGCGGTAGTCGTCGATGGACTTTTCGGTGAACGGGATGTCGCACTTCTCGAAGAAGCGCTCCCAGCCGATGCGCTCCGCCCACTCGCCGAGCCGCTCGTACTTGTCGGCATTGGCGGCGTAGGTCTCGAGGATCCGGCGGACCGTCTTCACGGCCGTGGGCCACCGCGGCGGCTCGTTGGGGATGTAGGGGATGACCAGCTTCGAGAACTTGGGGGCGCTCACGCGGTTGGAGATCTTGCCGCCCACCAGGATGGCGATCCCGTCGCCCTCGCCGTCGGCCAGGGGCATGGCCGGGCACATGGTGTAGCAGTTGCCGCAGAACATGCACCGGTCCTGGTTGACGCGGACCGTCTTCTTCTGCTCGCCGCCCACCTCCACGGTGGCGGGCTTGATGGCGCCCAGCGGACAGGCCGCGACCGCCAGCGGGATCTCGCAGACACCGGTGATCCGCTCGTCCTCGACCAGGGGGGGCTTGCGGTGGATGCCCAGGATGGCGATGTCGGAGCAATGCACCGCGCCGCACATGTTGAGGCAGCAGGCCAGGGCGATGCGCACCTGGGCCGGCAGCTTGTGGCTGCCGAAGTAGTCGAAGAGGTCGTCCATGACGGCCTTCACCACGCCCGAGGCGTCGATGGCCGGGGTGTGGCAGTGGACCCAGCCCTGGGTGTGGACGATGTTGGTGACCGAGGCGCCGGTGCCGCCCACGGGGAACTTGTAGGAGCCGCCGGGGAACTTGCGGCCCTTCAGGTCGTCCAGGAGGGCCCGGAGGGTGGCCTCGTCGGTCACGTGGAACTCCACGTTGTTCCGGGTGGTCCAGCGACAGTAGCCTTCACAGTACTTGTCGGCGATCTCGGCGATCTCGCGGATGAGGTCCGTGGTGATGAGGCGGGCCGAGCCCACGCGGACCGCGTAGCAGACGTCGCCCGTCTCGCTGGTGTACTTGATGACGCCCGGCTGGACGATCTCGTGGCTCTTCCACTTGCCGTAGTTCTTCTTGATGACCGGCGGGAAGAACTGCTCGTAGTGCGGGGGCCCGATGTCGGTGATCCGGTTGGCCATGGGCTTGGCCGGGTCGAAGAGCTGCTCGGCCAGGTTCGGGTCGTAGGGCTTCTTTATCAGATCGGTGATGATGCGTTCTTCACTCATTTTTCGCTTCCTCCTGGAATGTGCTGTCCACCCCGGTTATGCCGCGTGCCGCGCGCGGAAGGCCTTCACGTCGCGCTCCCAGCCGCCTTCCACCTCGTCGGCGCTCCAGAAGACGTAGGGGTTGGAGCGGGGCTCCTTGACCATCTGCGGAATGGGCTTCAGGCCGGTCCGGCGGAGGAACTCCTGGATGCTCTGCCGCTGGATGAGCTCGCCGAAGCGCTCCCGGTTCTTGCCCTCTTCCATCCACCAGTCCCAGACCTTCTCGACGAAGTCCTTGAGCTCGTCGTAGGGGGACTCCATCCGGATGAAGGGGATGGCCAGGGTGGCCAGCTGGGCCCCCTCGAGGATCGGGGCCTTGGCGCCCACGAGGATGGTGGCGCCGGTCTCGACGCCCGGCCGCAGGGCCGCGGGCATGACGTTGATGCAGTGCATGCAGCGGGTGCACTCGCGGTTGTCGATCTTGAGCTCCTTGCCCTCCATCCACATGCAGTTGGTGGGGCAGAGGTCGATGACCTCCTTCTGGATGTCGAAGGGACCCCAGTCGCGGTCGCTGTGGGCGCCGGCGTTGGGCTTGAGCTCCCCGCCGATGTAGGCCTGGACGGCCGCCTGGTCGATGCGGATGTCATCCTTCCATGTGCCGATTATGGCGCAGTCGGAACGGGCGATGGCCGCCACGCAGTCGTTGGGGCACCCGGAGACCTTGAACTTGAACTTGTAGGGGAAGGCCGGCCGGTGCAGCTCGTCCTGGTAGGTCTGGGTGAGGTCGTTGCAGATGTCCTGGGTGTCCAGGCAGGAGTACTCGCAGCGGGCCTTGCCCACGCAGCAGGAAGGCGTCCGCAGGTTCGAGCCGGAACCGCCGAGATCCGCCCCGAGCTGGTGGGTGCAGTCGTAGAAGATGGGCTCGAGCTCGTCCGTCTTGGTGCCCAGCAGCACGATGTCGCCGGTGGAACCGTGGAGGTTGGTCATGCCGCTGCCGCGGTGGTCCCACATGTCGCACATCTTGCGGAGGAAGTCGGAGTTGTAGAACTTGCTGGAGGGCTGGTTCAGGCGGATGGTGTGGAAGTGGGCGATGCTGGGGAACTTCTCCGGCACATCGGAGTACCGGCCGATGACGCCGCCGCCGTAACCGAAGACGCCCACGATGCCGCCGTGCTTCCAGTGGGTCTCCTTGTGCTCGTAGGACAGCTCCAGCTGGCCGAGAAGGTCGAGGCACTCCTGCTTGCCCTTCAGCCCCTTCTGCTCGATGTCATCGACGAAGCTGGGCCAGGAGCCGCCCTTGAGCTCGTCGACCATGGGGGTATTGTGTTTCTTCACGTCTGCCATTGAACTCCTCCTTGCGAAATGTTGGTTGTGCTGAGTTCCGAAACCCCGCCCGCCGTCCGCGAGGACGGCGACCTTTCGCGCCCCGGCGTCACCCCGCGAACGGGGCGCGGCCGCCGCCCGAGGAAAAATGAATCCTCATTCGGCAAAACCACACCCTACTCCATGGGGTGAAATCGTTTATAATATCCGCGTCACCGGCTTGTCAAGAGCAAATCTCCCCGCGTTCCGGCCGGCGCTCGCGGCCAAAACGGCGCCGGGGATGGGCGCCGGGAAGAAAAGAGGGCGGCGGGGTTGGGCGGCGGCTTCCCCCACGGGGAGGGCGGGCGCTCACCGAATGACGGTTCAGTGACTGCCTCCGGAGCCGGGGACCCGTGCGAGGGCTCGGAAAACGGAACGGCCGGGGCGGCGCACCACCGGCCGTTCGGGAAAGGAGGAGAAAGGGACGACGCGGGAAACGCGCGGCGCCGCGGGAAAAACCCGGCGGCGGGAGACGGCCCCCGGCTCTCCGGCGGCGCCGTCAGGTCTTGCGCTTGACCCAGATCTTGAGGCCGTTCAGCTCGTTCTTGACGCCCAGGAGGTGGTAGCGAGCGTTACGCTTGATGACGGCGAGGATCTCGCGACAGGTCCTCCCGTCCCGGCAGGGCAGGCCCAGCTTTTCGCCCACCTTCAGGCGGCGCAGGAGTTTCTTGGCTTCGGGAATGGTCATGGCACGGCCACTTCCTTACTGTGGAAAATAGGGCGGCATTGGGCCGCACGAAAGTTGCAACTATATTTATATATGGAACCTAAAAAGTCCAGAGGAATCCCCCCCCGGGCCGCCGCGCCGTCCCGTGCCCTGGAGGTCCAGGTACCATGAAGATCCTCGTCCCCTTCGACGGCTCGCCCGCCGCCCTCAAGGCCGCGGCCCAGGCCCTCGACCTCGCCGCGGACGGCGGCGAGGTGACCCTCCTCACGGCCATCCCGGACCTCCTCCTGCCCGAGCTGGACGAAGAACTTCGCGGCGAGATGAGCACCCACCTGGTGACCGAGGCCAGGCGCCAGATGGACCCCGTGGCCCGGGAGGCCGAGGCCCGGGGCATCGCGGTCCGGGCCCGGACCGCCTTCGGTCACCCCCCCGACGTGATCCTCGACGCCACCCGCTCGGAGGCCTACGACCTCGTGGTGATGGGGTGCCGGGGGCGGCACGGCATCGCCAAGGTGCTCCTCGGCAGCGTCTCCTACCAGGTCTCCCGGCTGGCGCCGTGCAGTGTGCTGATCGTCCGGTGAGGGAACAGGGAGGAACGCCCCCCGGCGGAGACCGGAGGGCGTTCAGCTCAGTGGAGGAGGTTCCCGGCCTCCCCGAGCCCCAGGGCGGCCTGCTCGAGGATCTGCTGTTGCCGGTGGATGAAGCTCTTGGCCCGATCCAGCACCACCGGGATGTCCAGGATCAAGGCGATGGAGCCGTCGCCGAGCAGCGTCGCCCCGGCGAACCCCGGCTGGTCGGTGAGATAGTCCGGAAGCGGCTTGATGACCACCTCCTGCTGGCCCACGAGGCCGTCCACGGCCAGCGCCGCCTCGATCTCCCCCTGGCGCACCACCACCACGAAGAACCGGTCGGGGTCGAGGTCGGAGCCCGTCCCGCGGAAGACCTTGTTCAGCCGGATGAGCGGCAGGGTCTTCTGCCGCAGCGCCATGATCTCGAACCCCTCCAGGGTGCTGGTCTCCGTGGCCTTGAGGCGGAGGGTCTCCTGGACGGAGGCCAGCGGCACCGCCAGCTTCTGGTGGCCCACCCGGACGAGCAGCACGTGGATGATGGCCAAGGTGAGGGGGATCCGCAGCTCGAACTCGGTGCCGTAGCCGGGGACGGAGTTCACCTGGATGGTGCCGCCGAGCTTCTCCACGTTGCGCCGGACCACGTCCATGCCCACGCCGCGGCCGGAGGTCTCGGAAACCCCCGCCGCCGTGGAGAACCCCGGCAGGAAGATGATGTCCCACACCTGCTCGTCGCTCATGCCCTGGACCTCCTCCTGCCGGACGAGCCCCTTGGCCACGGCCTTTTCCAGGAGGATGTCGCGGTTGAGGCCCTTGCCGTCGTCGGCCACCCGGATCACCACGTGGTTGCCCTCCTGGGCGGCCGCGAGCCGCAACCGCCCGACCTCGGGCTTGCCGGCCTTCTTCCGCTCCTCGGGGGACTCGATGCCGTGGTCCAGGGCGTTGCGGATGATGTGGAGCATAGGATCGGCCATCTGCTCGATGACCTGCTTGTCGAGGGCCGTCTCGGCGCCCGCCACGATGAGTTCCACCTTCTTGCCCAGCTTCCGGGCCAGGTCCCTGACCAGGCGCGGATAGCGGCTGAAGAGGTGATTGACCGGCAGCATCCGAAGCCGCATCACGCTGTCCTGCACCTGGCGCACCACCCGGTCGAGGGAACCGGTCTGCTCGCTCACCCGGAACATGATGTCCTTGTAGGGGCGAAGCTCCTCGGCCCGCCACTTCCGGGTCTCCAGCCACTGGTGATAGAGGCCCTTCATCTCGTCGGCCAGCTGGTTCAGGCTGGAACGCAGAACCACGAGCCCCCCCACCTCGTTGAGCAGCTGCTCCACCTTGTCGAGGTCGATGCGGACCGTCTGGGTGACCACCTTGCCGAGGGCGCTGCCCGCCCCGGTGTCCGCCACCACCTTGACCTCGTCTCCGGCCCCCAGATCGCCCAGCGGGGGCTTCGGACCGGCGGCACCCGCCGGGGGCGGCTTCGGGGCGCCCCCCTCGGCCGCCGGGGGCTTCGGGCCCGGGGGAGGCGGCGGGGCCTCGCCGGCGCCCGCGCCCTCTTCCAGCGCCCCGCCGAGGTCGAGTTCCATGCCCCCGCCGGCCGCGGCCGCTTCCCCGTTCCCGAGCAGGCCCTCCTGCTCGAAGAGCTGGTCCAGGGCCGCCTCCAGGACGTCCGCCGGGTTCTCTTCGGCGGCGGGGGCCTCGGCCGGTTCCGGGGCCGGCGCGGCCGCGGCCGGCCCCGGCGCAACGCCGATGTCGAGACCGGGCAGGAGATCGACGAACCGCGCCCAGAGCTCCCGGAGATACCCTGCATCGAAGGGGGCGTGCTCGCTGACCCGGGAAAGGGCCTCGGCCATCCTTTCCTCCCACTCGTCCAGCAGGGCCACGACCTCCCGGTAGTCCATGTAGTGGGCGGACGAGCGCAGCCGCCCGATCACGTCCTTGCAGGTGGTGAGCCATTCCTCGTCGGGCTCGTCGGGGACGTTGGCCAGCGGGGGGGCCAGTTCCTTGACGAACTCGAGGAAGATCTCGTAGAGCTCCCGGTCCTCCTCGGCCACCGGGAGTTCCGGCTTCTCCTCGGGGGCCCCGGCCGCCTGGAGGAATTCGGCCACCGGGGCCAGGGCCGCCTGGACCTCCTCGCGGACCGACGCCCAGGCGGCGGCGTCGCCGCCCTCGCCGAGCTCGGCCACGCGGCCGGCCGCCTTCTCGAGCCCCTCCAGCACCTCCTCGAGGCCGACGTAGTGGGTGGCCCGCTGCATCTCCTCGATGGCGCTGGCCGCCAGCTTGGCGTCCACGGGATCCTGGCCGAGGGCCCCGTCGAACCGCTTGAGCTGGCTCTGGATCTCCTCGGCGTAGATGGCCAGGAGCTCCTGGTCGTCCCCTTCCTCTTCTTCGAAGTCCGGGGCCGGGCCGGCCCCGCCGGCCGCCTCCGGCGCGGGGCCGCCCGCCGGCGGCGCCGGGGCCGCCGCCGCTTCCATGGCGGCGTCCAGGAGGGCCAGCATGTCCTCGATCTCCCCCGTCTCCTGCTGCTGCTCGGCCACCTCGGAGACGAGGCTCCGGAGGCGGTCCACCCCCTGGAAGACCGCCCCCATGGCCTGCTCGCCCAAACTCATCTCGCCCTGCCGCACCCGGTCGAAGAGGTTCTCCATACGGTGCGCCAGGGTCGATATCTTCTGGAAGCCCATGTAGCCGGCGGCCCCCTTGACGCTGTGCATGTTCCGGAAACACGCGTTCAGGAGGTCCATGTTGCCGGGATCTTGTTCCAGCTGGAGCAGGTTGGGCTCGATTTCGCCGAGGTTCTCCTCCGCCTCGATGACGAAATCCTGCAACATTTCCTGGTCGACTTCGCTCATGCTTCCTCCCGGTCCCGGCCGGCGGCCACCGCGGCCGCGTCGAGGACGCCGGCGAGCCCCTGCCGCAGCTCCCGCCAGACCTTGGACTTGGCGGCCCGGGCCTTGGCGCCCTTCTTCCCGAGCACCTCGCGCGCGCGGCCGATCTCCGCCACCACGGCATCGAGGCCGACGTAGCGGCTGGCCCGCTCCATTTCATTCAATACGCGTGCCACTTCCTCGACATCCACCGGGTCCCGCCCGAGGACCTGGTCGAGGCGGCCCCAGAGCTCCCGCATCTCCTCGGCGTAGATGGCCGCCAGCTCGCCGTCGTCGTCGGCCACCGCGGCACCGCCGACGAGCCGCTCCATCCGGGAGAGGGCCAGTTCCACCGCCTCCAGGGCCTCGGCCTTCAGGGCCAAGCGCCCCTCGGCCGCCCGGCGCAAGACCCCCTCCATGTGCCGGGCCAGCATCTCCACGTGCCCGCCGCCCGCCGAGGCGGCCGCCTCCCTGAGGGCCGCCAGGGGCTCGAGGCACGCCCGCTGGGCGCCCAGGTCGCCGGGGTGGGCCTTGACCGCCCGAAAGGCCTCCTTGACGGCGGCCAGCTGCGGCAGGATCCCTGCCATCGCCGGGGTCGAGGTTTGCTTGGCTGTCACCATGACGTCACCTTCCCGTCTGGAACGCGCGGACCGCCCGGGGGCGGGTCATCCCGAACCGCCGAGGATCTCCAGCAGCCGGTCGTACTCGTCCTTTCCCAGAAAGGCCTCCGCCCCGAGGGACAGGGCCTCGCCCACTACGTTGTCGTCCTTGAGGAGGCTCATGAAGACGATCCGGGCACCCCGGTCCTCCTCGCGGATGATCCGGGCGGCACTGAGCCCGTCCATCCCTTGCATGGTGACGTCCATCACCACGCAATCCGGCCTCAGGCGGCGGTAGAGATCCACGCCTTCCTGCCCGTCCCGGGCCAGGCCCACCACCTCGTGCCCCGCCCGTTCCACGGCCTGTCCAATCCGCTTTCGCATGAAGCTGGAATCGTCCACGATGAGTATCCGGGCCACGTCCTTCTCCCCCTGTCTCGATGCGTGGGCCCTTCCGGCCCCGCCGTCCGTCCCGCCCCCGTCAGCCGCCGCGATCCCACTCCGCCAGGGTCTCGGGCACCTTCTCCGGCTCGATGACGCCGTCCTCGAGCTCCAGCTCCCGCAGGTTCTCCACCGGCCCCGGCATGAGGCAGCCGGCGGGATCCTGGAGGAGGATCCGCCCCCCCTTCTTGACCACCGACTGGAGGCCGTCCTCGAGGTCGAGGTCGGTGCCGCTGAGCACCACAACGAGGAGGCTGGCGCCGAAGGCCTCCGCCGCCGACCGCAGCAGCCGCCCGGCGTCCAGTCCTTCCCCGCCGTCCTCCTCCCGCCGGATGGCCGCCCCGTCGGCGTCGGCCACCACCTCCCAGGCCGCGTCCCAGTTGGCCAGCCAACACTGGGACGACAGGAGCGGGGCCCCCGACTGGAGGGGCGAGACCGCCAGGGCGCTGAACTTGTCGATGTAGGCCGACATGTGGGGCACCAGGTCGGCGATCATGTCTTGGACCACCAGCACCGACGTGGACTGGAGCGCCGGGAGGGCCGGCAGGATCTTCTGCGCCTCGAGGAGCCCCCCGATGCCGCCGATGACCACGGCCAGGCGCCGGGCCGGCATCCCGGGCCGGGCCTTCTCGGTGACCTTCTTCGGGCTCCGGGCCCGCCGCACGCAGTGCACGGAGAACTGCTTGGCGTAGTTCAGGCTCCGGTTGAGCCGGCCCGCCACCCGCTGCCACTCGGAGGCCTGCTCGGGCTTCGGGACGAAGTCCACGGCCCCGAGCCGGAGAAACTCCATGACCCGGGCGGCCCCCCGGGCGTCGAGGCCGCTCACCAGGACCACCGGTGCCGGGGAGCGGATCATGATGTGCATGAGGGCCACGTCGCCCCCCATCACCGGCATGTTGACGTCGAGGGTCAAGAGGTCCGGCCGGTGCTGCTCGATCATCTCGAGGGCGGCCCGGCCGTTGTTGGCCTCCGCCACCACCTCCACGTTGAGTCCCTCCTCGAGGATCTTCCGCATGGCCTTGCACACCAGGGGGGAGTCGTCCACGACGAGGACCTTGAGGTGGTCGTCCCCCGCCATGGCGGCCTTGCGCCGCCGCTCGTCCGCGAGCCGAAGCGCCTCGATGAGCATGAAGTTCCAAGGGGCGTCTATGCTCCTTTCGGGCGCCACCCCCGGCCGGAACCAGAAAGAGCCGGACGGCCAGCTCAGGATGTCGAAGAAGGCGTCCTGGCCCGTCCCGCCGGAATAGGCGGCGTGGACGATCTCGCCGCCGGCGAAGTAGATCTCGCCCTCCTGGTCCCCGTGCCGGACGATGAGCACCCGTTCGCCGCCCTCGAGGCACGCCAGCTGCACGACGTCCGCCAGCGACAGCTCCTGGAGCCAGCCGCTGAAACCCTGGACGGGCTCCTCCTCGAGCAGGAGATCCAGGGTGGCCCAGTTCGGCGCCGTGCTCATTCACCCCCCTCCGGGCCGCACCAGTTCTCGAGTCGGTGGGCGATCTCGCCGGTGGCGAGGGTCTCCCCGTCCACCTCGTCGAGGACCTTCCGGGGCAGCTCGGGACAAAGGCACGTCTCCGGGCGCTGGACCTGGATGCGCCCGCCGGTCCGCTTGACCTCCTTGGCCCCGCTGAGCCCCTCCGTTCCGTCCCCCGAGAGGAAGACGGCCAGGACCTTGTCCCCGAAGTGCTCGCTGGCGGAAAAGAGGAGGAGGTCCACGCCGCCCTCGTCGCCCATGTCCTTGGTACGCTCGCCGAGGAGAAGGTAGTAGCCGTCCCCCCGCTGCTCGATGGCCGGCGCCTCGTCGCTGCCGAGCACGTAGGCATGCCCGGGCCTGAGGAGGCTCTCGTGCCCCGCCCGTTCCACCGGGAAGGGCACGAAGGGGTTCACGTAGTCCACGAAGGCCCCGAGGAAGGCCGCCGGGGTCCCCATGGAGATGAGGAGCGGCCCCTTCGGCGGCCGGCACATCTGGGGCAGCACCGAGAGCAGGGAGGCATAGCCCCCCGTGGATGTGGCCATGACGGCGACGCCGCCCAGCCCCTCGGCCTCGGCCTCGGCGCACTCGACCTCCGCCACCCGCTGGAGCCGGAGGTAGCGGGCCGCCCCCACCTGGACCCGGGAGGCCCGAAGGATGCGCGAACGGAGCACGTCGGCCTGGGCCTCGAGGTCGCCGCCGCCCTCCTGGGAGGGCTTCTGGAAGAAGTCCACGGCCCCGTACCGGAGGGCGTCGAAGGTCACCTTGGCCCCCTCGGCGGTGAAGGCGCTCACCATGAGGGTGGGCTTCGGCTGCTTGATCATGATGTGCTTGAGCGCCGTGAGACCGTTCATCTCGGGCATCTCGACGTCGAGGGTGATGACGTCGCAGTCGGTCTCGGAGAGCATCCGGAGTGCCTCCTTGCCGCTCAGGGCCTGCCCCACCACCTCGAACCGGGGATCCCCGGACAGGATCTTCTCCAGGATCCGGCACATCAGCTGGGAATCGTCCACCACGAGGACCTTCACCTTGTCCCCGGATGCCTGAGCGGCCTTACCCGTCTTCTTGGACATCAGAACACCTCACTCGTCGATCTGTACCGCCTCGTTCGGCCGGTTGCGCCGCTTCCGCGCGGCCATCTCGAGCCAGAGCTGCCGGCCGAAGGCCTCGATCCGCTCCGGAAGCTCGTGTTCCATCACCGCCTCGTCCACGACCCCTTGCCGGATGGCCGCCTCCGAGGCCTCGCCGTGGACGCACTCCTCTGGCTTCAGGACCAGGGTGCGTCCTCCGGCCTCGTGAACGGCCCGAAGCCCCTCCACGCCGTCCATGCCCGCGCCGCCGAGGAGGATGGCGAGGCACTTGTCCTTGTAGATACCCGCCGCCTGGGAAAAGAGCCCGTCCAGCGCCCCTTCCTGGTCCGTGAGGGTCACCACCCGGACGGCCTGGGCCTCTCCCTCGGGCTCGAGGGCCAGGGGCCGGTCGTAACTGGAGACATAGCAGGCGCCCTTCTCCACGGGCCCTTCTTCCCCCACCCGGAGCCGCCACGGGATGACCCGCTGGAGTTCGCCGGCGTAGGACTTGAGCACCGGGGGGGACAGCTCCTGGACCACCAACAAGCCGATGGGGAACCGGGGGGTCACGGTATCGAGGATGCGGATGAGGCTCCCGGCCGATCCCTGCTGGGCGCCGATCACCACGGCCCCCGGGACGGAGGCCCCCCGGCCGTCCACCTCGAAGTCTCGAATCTCGGCGAGCCGGACCCGGCGGATGGCGGCGGAGTTGACCCGGGCCGCCTGCTTGACCACCTGGAGCAGCTGGTCGGCCTGCTCGTGGATGTCCAGGGAGATGGTCCCGGAGGGCTTCGGGAAGAAGTCCACGGCCCCGAGCCGAAGGGCCTCCAGCGTGACGCCGCCGTGCCCCCCGAGGCCGCTCAGCATGACCACCGGCAGGGGATGGCGCACCATGATGTGCTTCACCGCGGTGAGGCCGTCCATGACGGGCATGTCCACGTCCATGGTCACGACGTCGGGCCGGAGCTGCTCGATGGCCTCCAGGGCCTCCTGGCCGTGCCGGGCCACCCCCACCACCTCGATGCCTTCGTCCCGGGAGAGGATCTCCACCAGGGCCTTTCGCATGAAGGCCGTGTCGTCCACCACCAGCACCCGGATCTTCCGCTCCTGCTCCACGTGTCCCCCTGCCTTCAGGCTGCGATGACCTGGCCCCAGCTCTCGAGGAGGTGGGCCTTTTCACTCTTGAGCCTGAGGGCGATCTTCTTGATGTCCTCGCCCCCGATCCCCAGGGCCTTGGGGACCAACAACTTCTGGTCGGGGTCTTCCCCGATGGAGGCGCCGAGCCCCACCTTTCGGCACAACCCGTCGGCCAGGAACACGGCGGAGGCCGCCTTCGCGTGCGGACCCGCCCCCTGGGGGTTGTGATGGTAGCGGACCACCGTGGAGAGAAAGTCTCCGAAGCCCCAGCGCGTGGTGAGGTAGGCCCCCACCTCCCCGTGGGAGAGGCCGAATTCCGCCTCGGCCTGGTTCAGGGAGACGCCGCGCTGGATCTGGAGCGCCATGATCTCTTTCATCTCGTCCTTGAAGTACATGCACATGAGCAGCCGCCCGATGTCATGCAAGAGCCCTGCCGTGAAGAGCTCGTCCGCATCCAGGCCGACCCGCTCTGCCAGCATGCTCGCCGCCCGGCCCGTGCCCACCGAGTGCATCCAGAGGTCGGCGGCGTCCACGCCGGGGATCCCGAGGTCACCGGAAAAGGCGCCGCCCAGGGCCAGGGCGACCACCAGGTTCCGGACCTCCTCGAAGCCCAGGACCATCACCGCCCGGGCGATGCTGTTCACCTCCCCCGCCAGGCCGTAATACGGCGAATTGGCCATGCGGAGGATCTTGGCCGTGAGCATCGGGTCGTCCCGGATGACCTTTTCCAGGGAGGCCGCGGTGGAGGTGGCACTGTCCACCTCGTGCAGCACCCTGTTGAGGATCTGCGGAATGGTCGGCAGTTCCTCGAGATCGTCGAAGCGTTGCGCGATCGAAATGGCCATGGATGTGCCGTCTCCTCCCGAAATCCCCGGCGGAGAAGCCTTCCGGCCCCGCGCGGCGCGCGGGCCCCCCTCGCCTTTTTGCTATATCGACGTCTTGAATACAAGACTTGAGGCCCGCCTGCAGCCCGGGACGCCGCCGCCGCCCGCGCCCGGACGGCGTCTCCGAGACCCGCTTAACCTCCCGCCCCCTCCGGACGATAAGAGACTTGGAATTCCGAGCCGAGTTGCCATACTAAGGGCCGTGTTCGGATCCCGGGCACGCAACCCATTCCTACGAGAGGAACAAGCCCCATGGCAGATTTCGTCCTGACCGCCGCCACCCTCGACAAGGCCCGGCAAGAGATCGACGACGCCCTCATCAAGGCCGGGGTGAAGACCGTCCTGCTCATCGACGACTCGGGCAACGTCCTCGCCTCGTGCGGGGAAGAGACCCAGAAGATCGACACCACCTCGCTCGCCGCCCTGGCCGCCGCCAACTTCGGGGCCACTTCGCAGATCGCCCGGCTCATCGGCGAGGAAGACTTCTCCCTGCTCTTCCACAAGGGCAAGCGGGACAGCATCCACTTCGCCCGCATCGGCGAGGCCTTCATCCTGATCACCATCTTCGGCGAAGACGTCTCCCTGGGCCTCGTGCGCCTCCGGGTCTCCCAGCTCTCCGACACCATCGAGAACATCTTCGAAAACGCCTAAGCCCATGGCCCTCATCGACCTCAGCAAGAAAGAGATCCACTGCAAGATCGTCTACTACGGCCCGGGGCGTTGCGGGAAGACGACCAACCTCCTCTACATCTATAACACGATGAACGAGAACTCCCGCGGCAAGATGCTGACCATCGAAACCAAGGGGGACCGGACCCTCTTCTTCGACCTCCTGCCGCTCAACCTCGGCAAGGTCAGCGGTTTCGACATCCGCATCCAGCTCTACACCGTCCCGGGCCAGACCATGTACGCCGCCACCCGGAAGCTGGTCCTCAAGGGCGTGGACGGCCTCGTCTTCGTGGCGGATTCCCTGAAGGTCCGAAAGGCGAAGAACATCGAGAGCCTCGAAGACCTCCGCCAAAACCTCCAGGACTACAAGATCGACATCCACGAGATCCCCCTGGTGATCCAATTCAACAAGCGGGACCTCGCCGCCACGCCGATCCCCATCCTGAGCGTGGAGGAGATGGAGCAGGACCTCAACTCCGAACTCAAGACCGCCACCTTCGAGGCCTCCGCGGTGAAGGGCGCCGGGGTCTTCGAGACCCTGAAGGAGATCAGCAAGCGCACCGTGCGGTACGTGGCCACCAAGCACCTGATCGGCCCCAGGGGCGCCAAGAAGGCCTGACCACGCGGACGAACCAGGAGAAGACCACGATGTCCGATGAAAACATCAATCCAGAGGAGTTGACGAGGGAGATCGAGGGCACCATCGACGACCTCTTCAACCCGGAAAAGACCGTCGAGATCGACCCCTTGACCAACAAGGTCAAGGAAGAAGGGCCCCCGGCCGAGGAACCCGGCGCCGAACCGGCGGCGCCGGCCGAAGACGCCGGCGGCGCCGGGGCGGTACCGGAGCCCGAACCGGCCCCGGCGGCGGAAGCAGGGACGGGCGGGCTGGAACTCGACCTCGAGCTCGAGCTCGACCTCGACCTGGAAGAACCCGCCGCGCCCGCCGCGGAAGCGGCCCCGGCGGGTCCCGCGCCCGCAGCGGAGGAGCCCCCCCGAAACGCCCTGCTGGACGCCCTCGGCGCCATGGAGCAGAGCTTCCTGAGCCTCGACTGGGAGATCTCCGATGCGAACCTCTCGGCGGCCCGCGAGAACGTGGCCCGGCTGCAAGAGGCCCTGTCGACCGCCGGGGATGCGGATGCCATCGCCATCACCCGGGCCATGGACGCGATGCTGGATGTGCTGCAATCCGCCCCCGAGAAGGCGCCCCCGGGTGCCCCCAAGGCCCTCAACGGGGCGACGGCCACGCTGCGCACCCTCATCGCCTCGCGCCCGGAATCCCAAGAGACCCGGCGCCAGCTCATCGAGGGCGCCATCACCCAGTTGAAGGCCGCCGGCGGCGAGCCGGCGCAGCCGGCCCCGGAGGCCCCGGTGGCCGACCCGGGCCTGGCCGCCTTCTTCGAGGAGGAATCCCGTCCCCCGGAGCCCGCCGCCCCTTCCGTGGAGCCCTCGCCCGGACCCGCGGAGGCCGGCCTGGAGCTGGAACTGGAGCCGGAGCCGGGCTCCGCCCCCCCGGGCCCGCCGCCCGAACCGGAGCGCCCGGAGGCGCCTTCCCCGGAACCCGCCGCTTCGCCGGCGCCGCCTCCGCCCGCCATGGACCGGGAAGAGGCCGCGTCCGAGGTCCAGAAGATCCTCCAGGAAGAGATCAAGGCCCTCGACCGCTGGGCCCGCCGCCTCCGCCCCATCGAGGCCCTGCTCGCCAAGACCCCCGGCCTCGAAAAGCTCCACCGGTTCCAGGCCGAGCTGCGTGCCGACCTCGAGGCCAGGAGCACCCGCCTGAAGGGGGTCTTTTCGGCGGCGGCCATGGTCGCCGTGGACGATATCGACCTCGGCGCCCTGGCCGCAACGGCGGCCGCCGAGGCGGCAACCCCGTGCCCCTGGGACCGCCTGGTGTACTGCCACTGGCAGGGCATCGCCGCCTGCTTCCCGGAGGCCGAGGTCGCCTACGCCGGCCCGCCACCCAAGCGCGCCCGGCGAGCCCTGAAAAAGGCCGAGATGCTCCCCTTGGAAAAGATGAGAAAGGGCCGCTTCTCCAGCTTCAAGGGGATCTTCGCCGGCCCCATCAACGAGCTCTCTCCCGATCAGATGAAGAAGCTCAGCCTCCCCATCTTCGACAACCCCCTCGTGCCCGAAGACGTCGAGCTGCCGGAGGACACCGAGGATCACCTCCTGGTCCTCTATTCCCCGGAACACGGGGGCGCCGCCGTGGTGGTGGACGGCCCGCCCCGGCCGGTGGAGGACACGTCGGGCCTCGGGTGGACCCCGGCCCGGGAAGGGGAGCGGGGGCCGGCGGGCCGGATCGAGCTGCAGGGCCAGGTCTGCCCGGTCTTCTCCGTGGCGGCGCTCCTCGAGGCGGACCTGGCGGAAACGGAGGCCGCCTAGGCCGGCCCCCGGCCGGAACCGGCCGGAAGAGCTGAAAAGGTGACCACGGGATGAACGCCGAGCTCCAGAGCAGGGTCCAGGAAGCCGACCTCTACGCGGAACAGGGCCTCGTGGGCGAGGCCACCGCCATCTACCAAGAGGTGCTCGCCGCGCTGGGAGAGAGCGACGCGGCCCTCCGGGCCGAGATCGAGCAGCGCATCCAGAACCTGCCGGACGTGGAAGACTCCACCCCGGCCGCCCCGGCGGCGGACGCGGCGGACGCGGCGGACGACGAGGAGGCGGAGTTCCAGCGCCGCTTCGCCACCGGTATCGGCCTCATCGAGGCGGGCTTCCACGCGGAGGCCATCGAGGAGCTCAAGGGCCTCCTCGGGGCGGGCCACCGCGAAGGCGAGGTCCACGCCAAGATCGGCGAGACCTACCTCCACATGGACATGCCCTTCGAGGCCCTCGAGCACCTTGCCGCAGCCGTGGAAGACACCTCGTTGCCCAAGGAGCGGCGCCTCGACATCCTCTACCGCCTGGCCCTCACCCACGAGAAGACCGGCGGGGTGGCCAAGGCCCTCCAGGCCCTCGAGACCATCGCCAAGATCGACCCGGACTACCGGAACGTCAACGAGCGCATCGAGGCCCTGTCGCAGACCGCCCAGAAGTTCGGCCGCTTCTTCGGCCTGGTCCGGCGGCAGCTCCTCACCGAGGAACAGTACGAAAGGGCCTGCGAGCTGGCCCGCCAGGGCAAGAAGAGCATCGAGACCGTCCTGGTCAACCAGTTCGGCATCGACAAGAAGGCCGTGGGGGAATCCCTCAGCGAGTACTACCACTGCCCCTTCGTCGAGTTCAACGAGCTGGAGGTCGGCGCGACCCCCACCTGCATTCAGGGCGTCAAGGAGCACTTCTTCCGCTCCAACAGCTGCGTCCCCGTCCGGGAGCAGGGCGGCACGCTCCTCGTCGCCCTGGACAACCCCCACGACATCTCCAAGGTCGACAACATCCGCCGCGTCCTCAAGGCCAGCAACTTCGAGTTCGCCGTGGCCCTGAAGGACGACATCAACAAGTTCATCGACTACTTCTACGGCAAGTACAACATCGCCGGGGAGGAGCAGGAAGACGTCTTCGAGCAGCTCGAGCTCGAGGACGAGGAGGCCTACGGTGAAGAAGAGGAGGAGACCGGGGTCTTCGCCGAGGCCGACGGCGTCGTCGTCCAGATGGCGAACAAGATCATCGAGGACGCCTTTGCCCGAAACGCCTCCGACATCCACGTGGAATCCCTCACCGGCAAGCGCGGGGCCCTCATCCGCTTCCGCATCGACGGCGACTGCCTGAACTACCAGACCATCCCCTACAACTACAAGAAGGGCCTGGTCTCCCGCCTCAAGATCATGGCCAACCTGGACATCGCCGAAAAGCGCCTACCCCAGGACGGCAAGATCAAGTTCAAGAGCCGGACGAAGCGCACCATCGAACTCCGCGTGGCCACGGTGCCCACAACGGAGGGCAACGAGGACGTGGTGCTCCGGATCCTGGCCGCCTCCGACGCCATGCCCATCGACCGGCTGGGCCTCTTGCCGGAGAACCTCGAAAATCTCAAAAAGATCATCGAGATGCCCTACGGGCTCATCTTCGTGGTCGGGCCCACGGGCTCCGGTAAGACCACCACCCTCCACGCCGCCCTGGGCTACATCAACCGCCCGGAGAAGAAGATCTGGACGGCGGAGGACCCGGTGGAGATCGTGCAGGAAGGCCTCCGGCAGGTCCAGGTCCGGCCCAACATCGACCTCACCTTCGCCCGGGTCCTCCGGGCCTTCCTCCGGGCCGACCCGGACGTCATCATGGTGGGTGAGACCCGCGACGAGGAAACCGCCGAGATCGTCATCGAGGCCTCCCTCACCGGTCACCTCGTCTTCTCCACCCTGCACACCAACTCCGCCCCCGAGACCGTCACCCGGCTCCTCGGAATGGGGATGGATCCCTTCAACTTCGCCGACGCCCTCCTCGGCGTCCTGGCCCAGCGGCTGGTCAAGCGGCTCTGCCCCTTCTGCCGGGAGGAATACAAGCCGGACGAGAAGGAGGTGGAGAACTTCCTGGCCGAGTACGGGGAACACCCCTCGCGGCCCCTGGACCCGGACGAGGTCCGTTCCGCCACCCTCTACCGCCCGAAGGGGTGCGACCGGTGCAACAACACCGGGTACAAGGGACGGCTGGCGGTGCACGAGCTGCTCCTGTCGAGCGACGAGATGCGCTCCCTCATCCAGCACAAGGCCCCGGTGGCCGAGATCCGGGACCTGGCCATGAAAAACGGCATGCGCACCCTCAAGCAGGACGGCATCCTCAAGGTCCTCCAGGGCCACACCGACATCAAGAGCGTCCGGGCGGCCTGCGTCCGGTAGGGGGCGGCCCGGCGCCCGGCGGCGCCCCACCCGCACAAAAAAAGGGCACCGGCCGAACGGCCGGTGCCCTTTCCGCGTCGGATGGGCCGACGTGGCTCAGGAGAAGGCGGAGACCCGGAAGCGCCGCATCCGCTTCTCCGTCTCCTGCGCCTGCCGCATGAGGTCCTCCATGGCCTTGAGGGCGGTCTGGGCGCCTTCCACGTTCTGGTTGGCGCCGTTGGCCATCTCCTCGATGGCCTGCTGGAGGAGCGCGCTCCGCTCCCGCTGCAGGGAGGTCCGGGAGGTGATCTCGGAGGAGTTGGCGGTCACCCGCCGGATGGTGTCCACGGCGGCGTTGGTGGTGAGGGTGGTGGAGTTGGCGACGGCGGTGATCTGGTCGCTCAGGCCGCGCAGCCGCTCGATGGCCTCCTCGGCCTGCTTCCGCTGGACGGTCTGCTCCTCGGTCATCCGAACGATGCTGTCGGCGTGGGCCCGCAGCTCGTCCATGGCCTGGAGGAGGGTGGTGGTCCCCCGCTCCTGCTCCGTGGAGACCTCGGAGATCCGCCGGGTGATCCGGCTGCTGTTCTCGACGGTCCGCACGATGCGGTCCAGCACCTCGGCGCTCTCCCGGGTCAGCTTCACACCCTCCTTCACCCGCTCCTCGCTCTCGCCGATGAGGGCGGCGATCTCCTGGGTGGACTCGCTGGTCCGCTCGGCCAGCTTCCGGATTTCCTCGGCCACCACCGCGAAGCCCCGGCCGTGCTCGCCGGCCCGGGCGGCCTCGATGGCGGCGTTCAGGGCGAGCAGGTTGGTCTGCTCGGCGATGTCGGAGATGAGGTCCACGATCTCGGTGACCTGGCTGGAGCTGGTGGCGATGGCCTCCATACCCTGCACCGTCTTGGCCATGGCCTCGCCGCCCTCCCGGGCGCTCAACATGCTCTGCTCCGCCTCCTGGGCCGCCTTCTGGGCCTCCTCGGCCATGTGGTGCAGCTGCTCCACCATGCCCTTCAGGGCCGTGGCGGTCTGAGCGGAGGCCTCGGCCTGGGCCTTGGCCTTGGCCTGCACCTGGCGGGCGCCCTCGCCCATGGCCCCGATGACCTGGATGGTGCTCTCGGCGCCCTGCTTGGTCTGGTTGGAGGTGTCCACGATCCGGGTGCTGGTCTGGGCCATCTCGTCGATGATCCGGGCCGCCTCCTGGGCCAGCTTGGCCGAGGACTCGGCGAAGGAGGCCACCTCGGCGGCGGTCCCGCCCATCTGGTGGACCCGGTTCATGACCTCCTGGGACTTCTGGGCCTGGAGGCTCGCGTTGTGCGCGATCCGCTCGGCGATGGAGTGGACCGATTGGCTCGACTCGGCCACCCGGGCGGTGGCCTCGATGAGGTCGCGGAAGGTGGTCTGAAGGGCCTCCAGGAAGTTGTTCAGGGCCACCGCCATGCGGCCCACCTCGTCGTTGGAGCGGACGTCGAGCCGCTCGCTGAGGTCCAGGTTTTCCGCCGTCCGCCGGAGGAAGGTGGAGGCCTTCACCATGGGTCGGGTGACGCTCCGGTCGAGGAAGAGGGCGAAGAAGAAGAGGATGACGAGGAGGACGGCACTGGCGGCGACCTGGTCACGGGCCAGGCGGAAGAGCACCGCGAAGAGGCTGCGCTCCGGCAGCTCCACGACGGCCGCCCACCGAACGGGGGCGGCGCCCTCCGGGGTCGCGATCCGGGCCTTGGCGGCCAGGAAGCGTTGCGCGGTCAACCCGGAGCCCACACGGAAGGCCGCCAGGGAGGCACCGGCCCCCGTGGCCGCCGAGGCCACGGTCCCACGGCCGAACTTGGCGGCCGGCTGCCCGGCAAGCTTGTCGTCGATGTGGAAGATGAACTTGCCGGAGCCGTCCAGGACGTAGACACTGCCCTTCTTGGCGGCCAGCGCCTGGCCGGCATCGGCGAGCAACCGGTGGAAGGACTCCCAGTTGAGGAGGCTCACCACCGCGCCGATGGTGCGGCCGCCCTTCTCCACCGGGGCGATCATGGCCACGGTCCATGGTCCGAGCGGGTCCTTGGACCCGATCACCCGGCCGAGGAGCAGGCTGCGGAACGGACCGCAGATCGACACCCGGCCCTTGCCCGCCAGGGTGAACCAGCGCCCCGCCCCCAGGGCCTCCCCCCGGGCGGCCGGGTGGCTGGCCGCGAGCACCCGGCCCTTGGCGTCCGTCACGGCGAGCAACTGGTAGTGCTCGTAGTTGCTGGCCATGTCGTTCAGGAACTGGTTGGTGCCGCCCTGCCCGCCGCCCATCTCCACCGCCAACTTGATGACGGCCAGCTGGCTCACGGTGCGCAGGTCGTTGACGCGGTCGGCCAGGAAGCCATGGAGGCGGCTGGCGAGCCCTGCGGCCTCGGCGGAGAGGGTCCGTTCCCCCTCGGCGCGGAGCAGGCGCTGGGAAGTGACGTACTGGTACCCGAGCGCCCCCACCTGGGTGGCCACGATGAGGGCCACCAGGGCCATGCCCTTGGCCCGGAGGCTCGCACCCCTCTTGGTCTGTGATCGCTTTCTGCTCATCCACACCCTCCTGTCAGGCGACACCCTGCGCGTGTGGCGGTGTTCGAGAATCGACTTCCTGGGTTCGCTCGCTCTGCACGACTTCGATGATGCGGCCGATGTCGAGGATCGGAACCGGGTCCGCGTCCTCTCGCCGGACGAGCCCCTGCACAAAACGGGCCGAACGCCCGTCCGCCGGGGCCTCCTCGGGGGCGGCCACGGCGTCGGCCGGAAGGTGCTCGATCCGGTGGACGGCGTCCACCAGGATGCCGGACACCCACTCGGGCCCTTGGAGCACCAGGATCTTGCGCCGGGGATGCGCCGGCCCCGCCTCCACCTCGAGCAGCTCCTCGATGGCCAGGACCGGGATGATCTCTCCCCGGAGGTTGATCATGCCCGCGATCCGCGGGGCGGCGTTGGGCATGGGCTCGATGCGCTGCGAGGCCACCACCTCCCGGACCCAGTCCAGATCCACGGCCCAAGCGGCGGGGCCGAGATCGAAGTAGAGAAAGTCTCTCCGGTTGGCTTCGCCTGCGCTGGAAGCTTGGTTCATGGCATCCCCGTGCGGGGGCCCGCAGCGCCCCGAAATGGCAAGGAATTCCGGCTGCCCCCAAAAATCCTCTCTTCTTATCGACGGCCTCCCCCGGAGACTTTAGGCCCTTTGGCCCGCCGGGACGGCCGGACCGGTCCCGCTCCCATGCCTATCCCGGAAGGGGGAAATCCCCCAGGGGCCGGTAGGCGGCCCCGCGCGGCCCGATCCGGCTCTCGTAGGCCACCACCCGCTCTACGGTAAAGGGCCCGGTGGCGAGCCGGGAGGCCGCCATGGCGTCGCGCACGCCCGCCCATCCCCGCAGGGACCGCACCCGCCCGAGTGTGAGGTGGGGCCGGAAGGGCCGCTCCTCCGCCGGGAACCCGGCCGCCGCCAGCTCCGACTCGATGGCGGCGTGCAGGGCGGCCAGGGCCGGGATATCCCCTCCCACCCCGGCCCAGAGGACCCGGGGCCGGTGCCAGCCGGGGAAGACCCCGAGGCCCTCCACGCTCAGGCGAAAGGGCGCCCGTCCCCGGCAGGCGGCGGCCGCAGCCTCGAGGACCCGCGGGAGGCCCCCCGCTGGGACTCCGCCCAGGAACTTCAGCGTGAGGTGCACGTTGGCCGCGGGCACCCAGCGCACGTCCCCCCCCGCCCGCTCGAGCGACCGGCGGGCGGCCTCAAGCGCCTTCCGCTGGGCCGGCGGCAAATCGATGGCCAGGAACGTACGAACCATGCTCCAAATGGCGTCGGAGCCAGTCGAGGGCGGCCTCGGCGGCCAGCGCCTGGATCTCGCCCCGCGTGCCCGGAAAGGCGAACCGGTGGGCCGCCGTCTTCTCCGGGGTGGACAACGAGATGTAGACCGTCCCCACGGGCTTGTGGCGGGAACCGCCCGTGGGGCCCGCAATACCCGTGATACCCAGGCCGTAGCCCGTCCCGGCCGCCCGGCGCACCCCCTCGGCCATCTCCCCGGCCACCGGGGCGCTCACCGCGCCGAAGCGTTCCAGGGTGGCGGGGGCGACCCCGAGGTGGGCCACCTTGGCCGCGTTGCTGTAGGCCACGATGCCCCGGTCGAACCAGCCGGAACTCCCCGGCACCCGGGTGATCCGGCTCGCCAGGAGTCCGCCGGTGCAGGACTCGGCCACCGCCACCCGCCCCCCGCGCTCCGACAGGAGCCGCCCCACGCGGGCCTCGAGGGTCTCTTCGTCGATCCCCACGATGAACTCCCCGAAGAGCGAGGTGACGGCGTCGCAGAGGTCCCCGAAGCGCCGCGCCACATCGGCGGCGTCGTGGCCCTGCGCGGTGACCACCACGAAGACCTCCGGGAAGTTCGGGTAATACCCGATGGAGAGATGGGGGTCTTCCCGCTCCCGGTCCCGGAGTCGGCCGTTGACCTCGGTCTCGGACAGGCCGAAGAGCCGGAAGGTCCGGGACCGGACGTGGAGCCGCCGGTGATCCAGGCGGGCCAGACGCGGCAGCACCCGGTGGACGAGGTGATCCTCGAGCTGGTCCGGGACCCCGGGCAGGAAGAAGATGGGCACGCCGGCGTGCTCCAGGACGTAGCCGGCCGCCCGCCCCTCGGGGTTCAGGACCTCGGCGCCCTCGGGCAGCCAGGCCATCTTCTCCCCGATGGGGCCGCCGCCCTCGGCCTCGCTCTCGCGGATCCGGTCCAGGACGTCGGGGTAGCACACCAGCGGGCGTCCGAGCGCCTGCGCCACCACCTCGTTGGTGATGTCGTCGGAGGTGGGGCCGAGCCCCCCGGAGACGAGGAGGAACTCCGCCCGGCGCAAGGCCCCCCGGAGGCACTCGGTGATGGCCGCCGGGTCGTCCCCCACAGTGGTGATGCGGGTCACCGTGTGGCCGGAGGCCAGGAGCCGTTCCGCCGCGAGGCTGCTGGTGGTGTTCACCACCCGCCCGGCCAGCAGCTCGTCCCCGATGGCCAGGATCTCACCCCGCATGCCAGGCCCCCCAGGCCCAGAGGCCGAGCCGCCACGCCCCGTTGGCCAGGAGCCCGGCGGCGAGGTCGTCCAGCATGACGCCGGCCCCGCCGGGCACGGTCCGCTCCAGCCAGCGAACGGGCGGCGGTTTCACGATGTCGAAGAACCGGAAGAGGCAGAAGGCCGCCGCCAGGAAGACCGGCGTCGCCGGGGCCCCGGCGAGGGCGACCAGCATCCCCGTCACCTCGTCCACCACGATGGCGGGATGATCCGTGACCCCCAGAGCCCGGCCGGCCACGTGGGCCGTCCAGGTCCCGAGGGCCGCCACCCCCAGGACCAGGAACCAGAAGGGCCCGGCGGCCCACCCGGCGACCGCCGCGTAGAGGGCCACCCCCAGCCCGCTCCCCAGGGTCCCCGGGGCATAGGGGGCAAAACCCACCAGGCCCCCGCTGGCCACCGCCACCGCCAGGCGCTCGGCCGGCGCCAGCGCCAGCGCCCGCCGCAGTTCAGTTCCCGGCCCCGCTTCCATCGGGTCCTTCCTCCCCGTCGTCGGCGAACCGCGCCACCGGCACGGACGCCACCGCCTGCGCCACCTCCCGGACGGAGACGCCCGCCGCCTCCGCCACCTTTTTACATGCCTCGAACTCCGGCGCAAGTTCGGCCCCCCGGCCGGGCCGTTCCACCAGCTTGGCCCCCACCGGCCCCCAGGGAGTCGGCACCCGCCCGGTCCGCCGGGGGAGCAGCCGGCGGCGGCATTCCCGGATACGGACCCCGGCCGTGGTGGTGTCCCGGAAGAGGCGGGCGCACACCCGCGCCTCCAGCCCGGGCGGCGCCACCACCGTGACCGCCGTCCCCGGGCGGTTCTTCTTCATGTGGACGGGGACGAGGCTCACGTCGAGGGCCCCTTCCGCGAGCAGCGCCTCCACCAGCGGCGGGTAGAACTCCGGGTTCATGTCGTCGATCCAGGTCTCGATCTCCAGCACCCGGTCGGCCGTCCAGCCGCCCTCCGGCTCCCCCAGCCAGAGCCGCAGCAGGTTCGGCCCGGAGGCCCGGGGGTGATCCCCCGCGCCGTAGCCCACGCCGGAGACCCGGAGGGGGGGCATATCGCCGAACCCGTCGGCGAGCCGCCGGACCAGGGCGGCCCCGGTGGGTGTGACCAGCTCGAAGGACTCGGGGACCCCGTAGACCGGGACCCCCTCCAGGAGCCGCGCCGTGGCGGGCGCGGGCAGCGGCAGGCGCCCGTGGGCGCCCTCCGTCCAGCCGCGGCCCACCGGCAGGGGAGAGGCCACCAGCCGCGCCACCCCGAGCTCGTGGAGCCCCAGGATCGTGCCCGCCACGTCCACCAGGGTGTCCACCGTCCCCACCTCGTGGAGGTGGACCTCCGCCGTGGTGCACCCGTGGACCTCGGCCTCGGCACGGGCGAGGTCCTCGACGACCGCCGCGGCCCGCTCCTGCACGGGGCCGGGAAGGTCCGCCGCCCGGAGGACGCCGAGGAGGGCCTCGAGGTCCCGGAGGGCCGGGGCGTCCCCCGCCCGGACGGCCACGTGCCAGGCGGCCAGCCCCGCCACCCGGCGCCGCCGCACCTCCACGCGGGCCCCGGGGAGCCCAAGCCGGCGGGGAAGCCCCTCGATGGGGGCCGCCCCCCACCCGGCCCCCGCCAGGGCCCCGAGCAGCATGTTGCCGCTGACGCCGGAGAAACAGTCGAGGTAGGCCGTCTTCACGGCACGCCTCCCCGCGGCCCCATCACTCGTGACCCTCGTGCCGTTCCACCCACCGGTAGATGGACTCGCGCCAGATCCAAGCCGGCAGGGAGAGGGCCAGGGTGATCCCCAGCACCACCGCCAGCCCCTTCCAGTCGCCCTCGTAGATCTTGGCGCCCTGGAGGGTGAGCATCAGGGTCCCGGGGATCCGCCCCACCGTGGCCACCACCACGAAGACCTGCCAGGGCATCCGGCTGAGCCCCAGGAGGTAGCAGAGAAAGTCTTTGGGAAAACCGGGCAGCAGGTAGAAGACCCAGATCACGAAGAGGCCCTGGTGGTCCAGGAGGTAGGCGAGGCGGCGGTAGAGCTCGGACCGGACAAGCCACGGCCGGATGAGCCGGCGGAACTGGCGGGAGAGGAAGAAGGCGGCGGCGGACCCCAGGCCCAGCCCCACCGTGGAGTAGGCGAGCCCCGGCAGCACGCCGAAGAGGGCCCCGCCCAAGAGGCCCGTCAGCTCCCCGGGCAGGGGCGAGACCACGATCTGGACCACCTGGAGGGCCATGAAGGCGAGGGGGGCCAGGGGGCCGAAGTCCTTCACCGCGGCCCGGAGCCGCACCTGGTGGGCCTGCATGGCCGCGTGGTCGGAAAGGAGCGCGAGCAGCTCCCGGCCCCGGGCGAGCAGGGCGCCGTTCCAGTGCCAGGCCGCCAGGGCCAAGGCCAAGAGCGCGAGCACCCCCACGGCCACCGCCGCCGCCCGGACGCGGCGGGACCGCCCCCCTCCCCCGGCTGCCCCGCCCTTCACACATCCCCCCGGTGGAGGATGGTGTCCCGGCGCCACCCCCAGTCGTCGCGGTGCGGGTGGTCCTTGTTGAAGTGCCCGCCGCGGCTCTCCCGCCGCCGGCCGGCGGCCCGGACGATGAGGTCGGCCACGTGGGCCAGGTTCCGCAGCTCCACGAAGTCGCTGGTCAGCTTGTAGGCCCAGTAGTGCTGGTCGATCTCCGCCAGGATGGGCGCCAGCCGCTTGCGCGCCAGGGCCAGCCGCCGGTCGCTCCGGACGATCCCCACGTAGCTCCACATGAGGCGGCGGATGACGTCCCAGTTGTACGAGACGAGGACGGCCTCGTCGAGGTCCACCGCGTCACCCGCCTCCCACTCCGGCGGGACCGGCGCCGGCCGGTCCCGGAGCCCGGGGAAGACCCGGTCCAGGCGAAGCGCCGCCTGGTGGGCCATGACCAGCCCCTCGAGGAGCGAGTTGCTCGCCAGGCGGTTGGCACCGTGGAGCCCGGTGCACGCCGTCTCGCCCACGGCGAAGAGACCCTCGATGTCGGTCTCGCCGTGGGAATCGGTCACCACGCCGCCCGACATGTAGTGGGCGGCGGGCACCACGGGGATGGGTTCGCGGGTGATGTCGATCCCGAGCCGAAGGCAGAAGGCGTGGATGTTCGGGAAGCGCTCCCGGATGAAGTCGGCCGGCCGGTGGGAGATGTCCAGGAACACGCACTCCTTGCCGCTCTTCTTGAGTTCCAGGTCGATGGCCCGGGCCACCACGTCCCGGCTGGCAAGCTCGCCCCGCTCGGCGTCGTAGGCTTCCATGAAGGCCCGCCCCTCGTGGTTGAGCAGCACGGCCCCCTCGCCGCGGAGGGCCTCGGAGATCAAGAAGTTCTTGGCCTTGGGGTGGTAGAGGCAGGTGGGGTGGAACTGGACGAACTCGGGGTTGGCCACCCGGGCCCCGGCCCGGTAGGCCATGGCGATGCCGTCGCCCGTGGCCACGTCCGGGTTGCTGGTATAGAGGTAGACCTTGCCCGCGCCCCCGGTGCAGAGCACCGTCACCGGGGCCCGGACGACGTGGATCTCCCCCGTCCGGGCATCCAGCACGTAGGCCCCGAGGCACCGGTCGCGCGGCCCGCTCCGCCGCCCCGTGACCTTGCTCTCCACCACGAGGTCCACCGCCACCCGGTAGGGCTCGAAGCGGATCTCGGGCGCCTCGGCGGCCCGCTCCAGCAAGGCCTCCTGGATGGCCCGGCCGGTGAAGTCGTTCTGGTGGACGATGCGGCGGCGGGAGTGTCCGCCCTCCATGCCCAGGTCGAACCGCTCCGGGTCGGCGGGGTCCCGGGTGAAGCGGACCCCCAGGGTCTCGAGCTCCCGGATGCGCTCCGGGGCCTGGCGGACCACCAGCCGCACCACGTCCTCGTGGCAGAGGCCGTCCCCGGCCCGGAGCGTGTCCTGCTCGTGGAGCTCGAAGGCGTCGTCCGGACCCATGACGCAGGCGATACCGCCCTGGGCGAGGTTGGTGGCGGTGTCCGCGCCGCCCTTCTTGGCGATCACCAGGACCCGTCCGAGCCGGCGCACCTTGAGGGCGAGGCTCAGGCCGGCGATCCCGCCGCCGATGATCAGGAAGTCGGTCTCGACCTGCATGGCCGGCTCAGGCGTCCCGGAGGGCGTCGGCCAGGGGCTCGAAGACCGCCGGGAACCGCCGGGCGAGCTCCGGGAAGAGGAGCCGCATGATCTCCCTCATGCTGGGGTCGGCGGCCTTGGAGGCCCTGAGGCGCACGATGTGGAACCACTCCGCCAGGGTGGCGTGCACCATGATCTCCGTCTTGCACGAGTTGGGGAGGACGGTCCGGGCGGCCTGGGGCGAGTGGCGCTTGAGCAGCTCGAGGTAGATCCGTTCCGTGGTCTCCATGGCCTCGGCCCAGAGCTCGAACCCCGCCGTCCCCTCCTCGAAGAAGCACGGCCGGATGAAGGCCACCTCGCCGCCGAACCGGTCCTCCCCGTAACGGCAGTAGCGCTGGGACTCCTGGAGGTAGGAGGCCACCCTGTGGCGGACCAGCTCGTGGGTGACGGCCCGGTTGACCACGAGGTGCACGAGGAGGGTCCGGTGCCGGACGAGGAGTTCCACCGGGAGGGCGTCGACCTCCGGGGCGGCGAGAGACCGGACCCGGACGCCGTCCTGGGGGACCCAGCCGTGGCGGGGGGCGAGGTCCTCGAAGAGGGCGGGGTGGACCTCCACGAGATGCCGGAGCACCGCCTTGACGATCTTGAGATCCTTGTGCTCCCGGGCCGCGTCCCGGAAGGCCCGGGGGTTGCCGGAGAGGAGGAAGCGGCCCTTGCCCAGCCGGTCCGCCTGGAAAAACCGCGGGATCCGCTCGAAGAACTTCTGGACGGTGGACTCCCCGTCCACCTCCACCTCCAGGACCAGCTGGGCCATCTCGAGCACCGACTCGTGGCCCCGCTGGATGATCCCCCGGATGAAGGGGACGGCGGAGGCGGGGGAGATCCGGTCCTCGCTCTTGTAGCAGACCCGCCCGCAGCGCTCGATCTGCTCCAGGACGCGTCCCTGCCGGAAATAATCGTCCAGGACCTCGAAACCCGGTGACACGATCTTCATGACGCCCCCTCGAAAAAGGCCCGGTAGGCCCGGTGCAGCATGTAGAGATCCCCCTTGTGCACCACCTCGAAGGGGGCGTGCATGCTCAGGACGGGCGGACCGGCGTCCACGATGTCCATGCCGTGATGGGCCAGGTACTTGGCCACGGTGCCCCCGCCGCCCTCGTCCACCCGGCCGAGTTCGCCGGCCTGCCACACCACCTTGGCGCGGTTCCAGGTGCGGCGGATCCAGTTCACATACTCGGCGTGGGCGTCGTTGGCACCGTACTTGCCGCGGGACCCCGTGTACTTTGTCAGACAGGGGCCGTAGCCCACCAGGGCGTCGTTGCGCTTCTCGTGGACCTCCTGGTAGTCGGGGTCCACGCCGGCGGTCACGTCGCCGGAGATGGCCCGGGAGGCGAGGCAGGCCCGGAGCGGAGCGTCCGGCGCCACCTCCCCCCCCACGTGGCGGAGGAGGTCGAACAGCACCACCTCGAGCAGCCGGGACTTGGCGCCGGTGTTCCCGTCGCTGCCGATCTCCTCCTTGTCCAGGAGGAAGACCAGGCAGGTGTACTCCGGGTCGTCCACGTCGAAGAGGGCCCGGACCGCGGCGTAGCTGCAGGAGCGGTCGTCCTGCCCGTAGCCGCCCACGAAGGCCCGGTCGAGGCCGACGTCGCGGGCGTTGTCCGCCGGGACCAGCTCCAGCTCCGCGCTGACGAGGTCTTCCTCCACCAGCCCGTACTCCCGGTGGAGGAGGCGGAGGACCCCCAGCCGCACCGCCTCCTTGGCCCCCTTGGGCCCCTCCAGGGGGAGCCCCCCCACCAGGACGTTGAGCTTCTCCGCCGGGATGGCCTCGCGGATTTTCTTCTCGGCCTGGACCTTGCCGGCCAGGTGGGGCAGGAGATCGTTGATCACGAGGACCGGCTCCTCCGGCCGGTCCCCCAGGCGGAGGTCCACGGCCGTCCCGTCGGCCTTGAGGACGCGCCCGTGGAGGGCCAGCGGCCGGGTCACCCAGTGGAACTTCTTGATGCCCCCGTAGTAGTGGGTCTTCAAGAAGGCCATGTCGAGTTCCTGGTAGAGGGGGTTCTGCTTGAGGTCCAGACGGGGGGCGTCGATGTGCGAGGCGATGATGCGCAGCCCCTCCGCCGCCGGCCGCCGCCCCGTGACGGCCAGGGCCGCCACCTTGCCGTGGAAGGTCCAGAGCAGGCGGCGGTCGCGCCCGGCGGCCCGCCCGGCGGGCACGAAGCCCCTCCCGGCGGCCTCGCCCGCCACCCAGGCCACGGCCTCGCGCTCGGTCTTCGCCGCGTCGAGGAAGACCTTGTAGGCCTCGGCCCAGGCCAGGGCCGCCTCCTTCTCGCGGGCGGAGAGCCGGGCCCAGACGTGATCCCGGGCCCGGCAGAGGTCCTTTTCGAGCTTCTCCCACTGGGTCTTGGTCAAGGCCTTCTTCGCCATCGCTCGCACTCCCGATCCGGTTGTGGTTCGTGGGTCTCCGGCGCCGGAACACCCCCGGCGCCCGTCATCCCTCCGCCAGCCGCCGACGCCAGGCCCGCCGGGCCCGGTGCCGGAGCTCGGCATCGACCGCCTCCCCGGGCAGCCACCCCGCCCGGAGCGCGCCCGGCGCCCCCCCTTCGAAGACCCGGTCCAGGACCCGGGCGGGGAGACCGTCGGGCTCGACGGGGGCGGGGGCGCGGAGGGCGGCGCCCAGGGCGGCCAGCACCCGCCGCCGCTGCGCCGCGCGTTCCCGCCCCCGGCCCTCGGCCCCGAGGAGGGCGAGGAGCCGCCGCCAGGCCGGCCACAGCCCGGGGTGGCGGCGCACCAGGCCGCGGTAGGTCGCGGCCGCCTCGGCCCGGGCGCCCGCCTGCTCCTGGGAAAGCCCCAGGAGGAAGAGCAGCCCCTCAGAGATACCATCCTGCCGGATCGCCGAAAAGAGGGCGTCCGGCGAAGGCGCCCCGGCGCCCCCGCGCAACACCTCGCCGGGCGCGGCGAAGACCTGCCCCCCGGCCCGGACGGGAATGGGCGTCGGGGGGGGCTCCGGGCGCCCGGCGAGGAGGGAGAGCCACGCGGTCTCGGCCCGCGCCCCGAGGTCGTCCCCCATGGAGGCCAGGACCCGGGCCCTGAGCCGCCGGGCCGCCACGTGGCGCGGCGCGCCCGCGAGCACCTCGCCGAGGGCCTCCATCGCGGCCTCATACCGGCCCGCCGCCGCGAGGCACTCGGCCCGGGCCAGGGCCGCACGCTCCCGGAACCAGCCCCCGAGGCGGCCGACCTCCGCGAGTTCCGCCGCGGCGCCCGCCCGGCACCGCGCGGCGGCCAGCTCGAGGCGCATCCGCGGCGCCCCCGGGCCGAGGTCGAGGGGGGGCTCGCCCGCCGCCGGGGCGGCCCGCCCCCAGGCCGAAAGGAGCCAGGCGGCCCCCCGCGCCCGGAGGCCTGTCTCCAGGAGGCTCGCCAGGCGCCGGGGCGCCAGCCGGCGGCCCGACCGCTCGGCCGCTGCCGAAAGCAAGAGGCGCCACCCGCCGCGCTCGGCGGCCAGGCGGGCGAAGGCGGCGGCCGCCGCCTCCGGGGCCTCCGGGTCGCGGTCGAACCGTTCGAGCGCCAGGGCCAGCACCGTGGCCGCGGCCGCCGGGTCGGCCGCGGCCTCCGCCTCGAAGGCCCGCCGGGCCGAGCGCCAGGCGGCGTCGCCGTCCCCCGCCGCCCGGTCGTACGCCACGAGCCAGCGCCGGGCCTCCGGGTCGGCCTCCAGGGCCGCGCGGACCTCGTCGTCCATCACCTCCCGGGCCGCCCGAAACCGCTCCGCCCGGAGGAGCACCCGCGCCAGCGCCACCCGGTCCGCCGGCCGCCCGCCCCGGTCCACGACCCGGCGCCAGGCACGCGCCGCCCTGGAGAACCACTGGAGGGACTCGCAGCCGGCCCCGTAGAGCCGGAGGGCCTCGGCGTCGTCCGGCGCCGCGGCGAGCCGGGTCTCGAGGAGATCCAGGGCGGCCAGGGGTTCACCCCCTTCCAGGAAGAGCCGGGCGACCTGGAGGACGAGATCCCGAGAGGCCGATCCCTTCCATGCCTCGTCCCGGCGCAGGGCGGCGATCAGCGGGCGGGCCTCCTCCCAGCGCCCGGCGGCGAGGAGGGCCTTCAGGTAGAGGCGCTGGAACTCCGGGTCGTCCCGGGCCACGGGCACCAATGGCCGGAGCAGGGCCACGGCCTCGGCGCCCCGGCCCATCCGGGCCAGCAGGAACCCCACGGCCTTTCGCAGCTCCGGGTCCTCCGGCCGGGCCGCCAGGGCGGCCCGCCAGTGGTCGAGGGCCTCCTCGCGCCGCCCCAGGTGCTCGAGGCACCGGGCCACCCGCGGCTCGATGTCCACCGCCCCGGCCGGCGGCGCCGCCGCCCCGCCGGGACCCTCGGCCGGGGCCAGGGCCCGGAGGTAGTGTTCCAGCGCCTTCCGGCACTGGCCCATGTCCGCGAGGAGGTCGCCCAGGAGGAGGCGCGCCTTGGCCGCGCCCGGCCGATCCTCCACGTAGCGCAGGAGCTCCTGGATCGCCGCCTCCCGGCGCCCGGCCTGGGCATAGAGCTGCGCCAGCTCCCACCGGGCCTCGACCAGGCCCGGCCGCTTCTCGAGGAGCTCCACGTAGAGGGCGATGGCCCCCTCCCGCTTGCCGCCGCGGGCCATCTGGCGGGCCCGCTCCCAGACGAGCCGCCAGGCCGGCGCCACGGCGCCGGGGGCCACGGAGACCTCCGGGGCGGGGATCCCGGCGGCCGGGGTCCCGTTGCCGGCCTCGGCCTGGGGCCCCGCCAGACCCGGGGCCGCCCACCAGAAGAGCAGCACGCCGGCCAGGCACCCCGGGAGGAAGCGGCGCCCGCGGGCCCCGCCTCTCATGTGCCCTCCCGGCGGCCGCCGGCGCGGGTCCTGGGGTCCAAGGCGTCCCGGAGCCCCTCCCCGAGGAGGTTGTAGCCCAGCACGGTCACCAGGATGGCGAGCCCCGGGAAGACCGACAGCCACCACGCGATCTCCAGATTGTCCTTCCCTTCGGTGAGCATGTTCCCCCAGCTCGGATCCGGCGGCTGCACCCCGATGCCGAGAAAGCTCAAGGCGCTCTCCGTGAGCACCGCCACCCCCACCCCGAGGGTGGCGGAGACCAGGATGGGGGCCATGGCGTTGGGGAGGATGTGGGAGAAGATGATTCGGGCGTCCGAGGCCCCCAGCAGCCGGGCGGCCAGGACGAAGTCCCGCTGGCGCAGGCTCAGGAACTCGGCCCGGACCAGGCGCGCCACCCCCATCCACCCGGTGAGCCCGATCACCGCCATGATATTCCAGATGGAGGGCTCGAGGAAGGCGATGACGGCCATGACGAGGAAGATGGACGGGAAGCAGAGCATCACGTCCACGAAGCGCATGAGGAGCCCGTCGAGCCACCCCCCGTAGTAGCCCCCCAGGGCCCCCAGCACCACGCCGATGGCCGTGGAGATCCCCACGGCCACGAAGCCCACGAGCAGCGAGACCCGGGCCCCGTAGAGGAGGCGCGAGAGACAGTCCCGCCCCAGCGCGTCCGTGCCGCACCAGTGGGCGGCCGAGGGCGGCGCCAGGATGTGCCAGGTGTCCACCGCGTAGGGATCGTAGGGCGCGATCCAGGGCGCCAGGAGCGCCGCCGCCCCCAGCACGGCCACCACCCCGGCCCCGGCCACGGCCAGGGGGTTGCGCCGGAAGCGCGCCCACCAGGCCGGGCCCTCCGGCGGCGCCCCCGGGCTCACCTGCCGCCCCCCGTCCGGATGCGCGGGTCGGCCAGGGCGTAGCCGATGTCCGCCAGGAGGTTCCCCAGAAGCGTCAGCACCGAGACGATGACCAGGTTCCCCATGAGCACCGGGTAGTCCCGGGCGAGCACGCTGGTCCACATGAGCTGGCCGATCCCCTGTATGGCGAAGATGGACTCGAAGATCACGCTGCCGCCGATGAGGGTGGGCAGCGAGAGCCCCAGGATGGTCACCAGGGGGAGGAGGGCGTTACGGAGGGCGTGGACGTAGACCACCCGCCGTTCCGGAAGCCCCTTGGCCCGGGCGGTGGTGATGAAGTCCTGCCGGAGCACCTCCAGCATGGAGGAGCGGGCGTAGCGGGAGAGCCCCGCCAGCCCCCCCACGGCGCTCACGAAGACGGGCAGGATGAGGTGGCGCGCCCAGTCGAGGAGTTTCTCCACGGCCCCCATCTGCTCGTAGCCCATGAGGGAGTGGACGCCGGAAATGGGCAGCCAGCCGAGCTTCACCCCGAACAGCAGCATGAGCAGAAGCGCCACCCAGAAGGTGGGCGCCGCGTAGCCCAGGAACACGATCACCGTGGTGACCTGGTCGAAGAGGGAGTTGTGCCGGACCGCCGCCGCCACCCCGAGGGGCACGGCGACCCCCAGGATGAGGAGCAGGGAGAGGCCGTTGATGAGGAGGGTGACGGGGAGCCGCTCGCGGATCTTGTCCCACACCGGGCGCCGGTCGGGGGCGAAGGAGCGGCCGAGGTCCAGCTTCGCCAGCCCCTCGAGCCACCGCGTGTACTGGACGTAGAGGGGCTTGTCGAGCCCGTACTGGGCCCGGAGCCGCGCCCGCATCTCCGGTGTCATCTTCGGGTTGAAGTCCGCCTGGAGGCTCATGGGTTCCCCCGGGGCCAGGTGCATCACCGTGAAGGAGATGAGGGTGATGCCCAGGAAGGTGGGAACGAGGCCCGCCAGCCGGCGCAGGAAGTAGAACAGCAAGGCCATGTCGGCTCGATCCGTCACGCGGCCGCGCCAAGGCAGCCGGATTCGTGCCCCCGCCCGAGGCGAGACGCCCGGGGGAGGCATCAGGGCATTATATACTTTTGTTCGTCCCGGGGGACCCACCACCGGATGAAGTTGTAGGAGATCCCGGCGGGCGCGGGCCGGATGCCCCGGAACCGCGCGTGGACGATGGGCAGCGCCATGGGCACGTAGAGAAAGGTGTAGGGCTGGTCCTCGGCCAGGATCTCCTGGATCCGGGCGTAGATCCGGCGGCGGGCCTCCCGGTCGAAGGTCCGGCGGCCCGCCTCGAGCAGCCGGTCCACCTCCGGGTTCCGGTAACCGATGAAGTTGAGCTCCTTCTCCCCGGTCTTCGAGGAGTGCCAGATGTCGTAGAGGTCCGGGTCCTGGCCCATGGTCCAGCCCAGGATCACCGCCTCGAACCGCCGCTTGTCGATGAAGTCGTTGATGAAGGCGGTCCATTCCAGGGTCCGGATCCGCATGTCGATACCCACCTGGCGCAGGCGGTACTGGATGATCTGGGCGGTCAGCGCCCGGGAGGTGTTGCCCTGGTTGGTGAGCACGGTGAAGCGGAAGGGGCGGCCGTCCTTGTCGAGGAGGCCGTCGCCGTCGCGGTCGATCCAGCCCGCCTCGGCCAGGAGCCGCCGGGCCCGGGCCGGGTCGTGGGGATACCGGCGCACCCGGCCGTTGTAGAACCAGGCGTCGGGCTTGTAGGGCCCGGTGGCCACGGCCCCGTGGCCCTGGAGCACCCCCCGCACCACCTCCTCCTTGTCGATGGCGTACGAGATGGCCTGGCGCACGCGCCGGTCGCGGAACAGGGGGGAGCGCAGGTTGTAGCCGAGGTAGGTGTAGGAGAAGGAGAGGTAGCGGTACTTGCGGAAGTTTTCCCGGAAGAAGGGGGTCGCCGTCTGCCGCTCGAACTGCATGGGGGAGAGGTTCATCCAGTCGAGCCCCCCGCTCTTGAGCTCCAGGAACATGGTGGCGGGGTCCGGGATGACCCGCATGATGTAGCGGTCGAGGTAGGGCCGCCCCTCGAAGTAGGTGGGGTTGGCCACGAGCTCGATCCGGTCCTGGGTGCGCCACCGGGCGAGGCGGAAGGGGCCGAGCCCCACGGGGTGCCGGGCATAGGGCGCCCGGGTGATGTCCTGCCCCTCGAGAAGGTGCCGGGGCAGCACCACCAGATTCGACCACGAGCTCAAGGCCGGGGCGAAGGGCCGCTTGTAGGTCACCCGGAAGGTGTAGGGATCCGGGGCCGAGGCCTCCCGGACCTCGAGGAAGTCCCCGGCGTAGGCCGTGGGGGTCTTGGGGTCGGTGATGGTCCGGAACCCGAAGAGGACGTCGGCCGAGGTGAAGGGGGCCCCGTCCTCCCAGCGGACGCCGTGGCGGAGGTGGAAGGTGATGGTGAGCCCGTCCGGGGAGACCTCCCACGACTCGGCGAGGTCGCCGACGAGGTTGAGGTCCGCGTCGTACTTCACGAGGCCGTTCAGGATGAGCCCGGCGATCTCGTGGGAGGTGGCGTCCGAGGCCAGCATGGGGATCAGGGTGGTGGCGTCGCCGATGGAGCCCACCACGATGGCGTCACCGTAGTCGGGCCCGGCGTCGGCGGACCCCGGCGCCGGAACGGCCCAGAGGAGGAGGGTCGCCAGGGCCGTCGCCAGGAAGGGCCTCATGCCCGCTCCTCCCGCCGGCGGCGGAGGGCCTCGAGGCAGGCGTAGGGGACCCGGAGGTCCCCCCGCCCGCGCCCGATCCGGATGTCGGGCTTGGCCCGGCCGTGGTAGTCGCTCCCTCCCGTGGCCGCCAGCCCGTGGCGCCGGCAGAGCGCCGCGAGCGCCGCGCGGACCCCGGGGGCGTAGTCGCCGTAGTGGCACTCCATGCCGTCGAGGCCCAGGGCGGCCCATTCGCCGAGGCGGCGTTCCAGGGCCTCGAGGCCCTCGATGCCGAGGCTCAGCGGGTGGGCCAGGACGGCCAGGCCGCCGGCCGCGTGGATGGCGGCGATCCCCTCGGCGAGGGAGAGCACCGACTTCGGGACGTAGGCCGGCCCGCCCTTGCCGAGGTAGCGCGCGAAGGCCTCCCCCACGCTCCGGACGTAGCCCCGGGCCACCATGGCCCGGGCGAAGTGGGGCCGCCCCACCTGGCCGCCGGCGGCCAGGTGCTCGACGTCCCCCCGCGCCAGGGGGAGGCGCAGGGCCTCGAGGCGTTCCAGGAGGCGCTCGTTCCGGCGGGAGCGGGCCGCCTGGACCCGGGCCAGGAGTTTTTGAAGTTCCGGGGAGGCCGGGTCGATCAGGTAACCCAGGAGGTGGAAGTTCCCCCGGGGGTCCTTGATGCTGAGCTCCACCCCCGGCACCACCTCGCACCCGGTCTCCCGGCCCGCCGCCGCCGCCTCGTCGAGGCCCGCCACCGTGTCATGGTCGGTCACGGCCACGGCGGCGAGCCCCGCCGCCGCGGCCAGGCGGACGAGCGCCGACGGGGCGTCCGAGCCGTCGGAGGCCAGGGTGTGGGTGTGCAGGTCGCAGATCCGGTCGGGAGGAGCCATCATGGGCCGCCGGCGCCGCCTGGAGGGAACCGGTCCGCGGCGCCTGGATGCAGGGTAGCGGGCCGGGGCCCGCCTGGCAATCGGGCGGGGTCCGGTTTGAGGTCCGCCGCCCGCTCTGGTATTTTTGAAAAGGGGTGGGCGCGCGGAGATGCCGCGGCGGCGGTGTCCCCCGGGTGGCCGTCGCCGGCGGGGTCCACGCCCCATCCTCCTGCGAGGCCATGAGCGAGCCGACTGGCATGAAGAGACGGGACAACGGCCCTCACACCGGCCCAGACGCCCCGAGCGGGCACGAGGGGCTTCCCGCGCCCCGCCGCGCCGGCCCCCCGGAGCTCCCCTCGCAGCAGGACCTGGAGCGGGAGATCAGCGACTACCTCGCCAAGAAGTACGGCGGGCGGGTGCGGGTGGTCTCCCAGATGGTGCTCCCCGAGGCCCCCGGCGTGGACCAGGGGGGCGGGGGCCCCGCCGCGGCGGGGGAGCGGGGTGGTCCCATCGACTTCTCCCTCAAGCCCGAGGAGCTCGAGGCCTGGCTCGACCGCTACGTGGTGGGCCAGCGGGAGGCCAAGGCCGTCCTCGCCACCAAGATCTGCACCCACTTCCGCCGGGTCCGGCTGGCCCAGGAACGGGGCGGGGCCACGAGCCCGGCGGGCCACATCAAGAACAACATCATCCTCATCGGGCCCACGGGCGTGGGCAAGACCTTCCTCCTCAAGCTCATCGCCGCCAAGATCGGCGTCCCCTTCGTCAAGGCCGACGCCACCAAGTTCAGCGAGACCGGCTACGTCGGCGGCGACGTCGAGGACCTGGTGCGGGAGCTGGTGGACGCGGCCGGCGGCGACATCGAGCGGGCCCAGTACGGGATCGTCTACATCGACGAGATCGACAAGATCGCCGCCCCCTACACGAGCCACGGGCCGGACGTCTCCCGCTCCGGCGTCCAGCGGGCCCTGCTCAAGCTCCTCGAGGAGACCCAGGTGGACCTCCGGGTGCCCCACGACCCGGTGGCCCAGCTCGAGGCCATCGAGCGGTACCGCCGGAGCGGGCGCCGCGAGCGGCAGGTGGTGAACACCCGGGACATCCTCTTCATCGTGAGCGGGGCCTTCGCGGGCCTTTCGGAGATCGTCAAGCGCCGCCTCAGCCGGAGCGGCATCGGCTTCGGCGCCGAGCTCCGTGCCGACGACGACCAGGAGTGGCTGCGGCACGTCATCCCGCAAGACCTGGTGGAATACGGGTTCGAGTCGGAGTTCGTGGGGCGCCTGCCGGTGGTGGCGTGCCTCCACCCCCTGGACGTGGACGACCTCCACGCCATCCTGCAAAACCCCGACGGGGCCGTCACCGCGACCAAGCGGCAGGACTTCCGCGCCTACGGCATCGACCTCCGCTTCGAGGACGAGGCCCTCCGGCTCCTGGCCGCCGAGGCCCACCGCCAGGGCACCGGGGCCCGGGCCCTGGTGAGCGTGGTGGAGCGGGCCCTGCTCCCCTTCGAAAAGCGCCTCCCGTCGCTGGGGGCGGACTTCCTCGTGGTCACCCCGGAACTCGTCCGAGACCCCGAGGCCGAACTGGAGCGGATCGCCGCCGACCCCGGGGCCCCCGACCGCCGCGCCGCCTACGAGGCCCTCGTCGCCCGGCAACGCTCGACGCTGGTGGAACGGCTCCGGGCCGGCGGGGAGGTGCCCGGGTGGGAAGACGCGGATCTCCCCCTCACCGAGACCCGCCTCCGGCTCATCGCCCGGCTCGCCATGGACGAGGATCTTCCCCTCGAGGAGGCCGGCCGGCGGATCCGGCGCTGGATAGAGCAGATCCGGCGCTACGAGGCGGCCTTCGAGCACAAGTGCGGCATCCGGATCACCTTCGACGAGGCCGCCGCCGACGCCCTCCTCGAGGCCGGCGGCGGGCGGGAGGTCCCCCTCTACACCCAGTGCGAGCGGCTTTGCAATATCCTCGAATATGGGTTACCCCTAATCCATGAACGTTGCGGGCGGAAGGCCTTCCGCATCCCCGCCGAGGCCGTGGAAAACCCGGAGCTCTACATCAACCGCCTGATCCGGGAATGCTACCCGCCGGATCCCGAGGACACGCCCAGGTGAAAGCCGGACAGACCCTCCTCCTGGTGGACGCCCAGCCCTCGGTGCGGAAGGTGACCCGGACCGTGGCCGCCCGGGAGGGGCTCCGACTGCTGGAGGCCGACGACGGCCAGGAAGGGCTGGACCTCGCCCGCGCCGAGGTCCCCGACCTCGTCCTCATCCGCCGCGACAGCCCGGTGCTCGACGCCCTCTCCGTCACGGTCCTCCTCAAGCAGGCCGAGGCCACCCGGTCCATCCCGGTGGTGGTCCTGTGCGCCGAGGCCACCGCCCTCGACGTGGAGCACTACCACGACGCCGGGGTGGACGACTACATCCTCCTCCCCCTCACCGAGCACAACCTGCTGGAAAAACTGGAGACCTGGCTGCCATGATGTTCCCCGACTACCGCCCCCGCCGACTTCGCCGCACCGAGGCCCTTCGCGGCCTCGTCCGGGAGACGCGCCTCCACCCCGGCCACCTGGTCTATCCCCTCTTCGTGGCGCCCGGCAAGGGCCTCAAGGCGCCCATCGACGCCATGCCCGGGTGCCACCGCTGGTCCGTGGACACCGTGGTGGACGAGGCCAAGGAGGTGGCCGACCTCGGCGTGCCGGCGGTGATCCTCTTCGGCCTCCCCGAGAAGAAGGACCCGCAAGGTTCCGAGGCCTGGGCGAAGAACGGCGTGGTCCAGAAGGCCATCCGGGCCATCAAGAAGGCGGTCCCCGGGCTCGTGGTCATCACCGACGTCTGCCTCTGCGAGTACACGAGCCACGGCCACTGCGGCGTCCTTGCCAAGGACCGGGTGGACAACGACGCCACCCTGGAGCTCCTGGCCAAGATCGCCCTCTCCCACGCCCAGGCCGGCGCCGACATGGTGGCCCCCTCCGACATGATGGACGGCCGCGTGGGCGCCATCCGGAGTCGGCTCGACGACGAGGGTTTCGACGACGTCCCCATCATGTCCTACGCCGTCAAGTACGCCTCGGCCTTCTACGGGCCCTTCCGGGAGGCGGCGGACTGCGCCCCCCAGTTCGGCGACCGCCGCTCCTACCAGATGGACCCGGCCAACGCGGTGGAGGCCCTGCGGGAGGCCTCCCTCGACATGGAAGAGGGCGCCGACATCCTCATGGTGAAGCCCGCCATGCCCTACCTCGACATCATCCGCCTCCTCCGGCAGGAGTTCACCCTGCCGGTGGCCGCCTACCACGTCAGCGGCGAATACGCCATGATCAAGGCCGCCGCCGCCCGGGGCTGGATCGACGAAACCCGGGTGATGCTGGAATCCCTCCTCTCCATCCGGCGGGCCGGCGCCGACATCATCCTCACGTACTTCGCCAAGGACGCGGCCCGGGCCCTTGCCTGAGCCCGGCGGCGCCCCCCGGCCCCCCCTTCGCCCGCAGGCCCTGGCCGCCCTCCGGCAGGGCGGTTTCGCCCTGCTCCTGCTGGGGCAGGCCCTCTCGCTCCAGGGCAACTGGATCCAGAGCACCGCGCAGCGGTGGATCATCCTCGAGATCTCCGACGCCCCGTGGATCCTGGGGCTCATGGGCGCGGTGGCGGGGCTCCCCGTGCTCCTCTTCTCCTTCCTGGGCGGGTGGATGTCGGACCGGCTCTCCCGGCTCCCGGTCCTCTTGGCGGCGCACGCCCTGATCGCCCTCCAGGCGCTCCTCTTCGGCTGGCGTGTCCAGACCGGGGCGCTCACCGTGCCCGAGGCCCTCTGCTTCGTCTTCCTCCTCGGCTGCGGCATGGCCTTCGAGGTGCCGGCCCGCCAGTCCCTGGTCTTCGAGATGGTGGGGCGCGAGCGCATCGCCAACGCCCTGGCCCTCCACTCCACCGCCTTCAACCTGGCCCGCTTCGCCGGGCCCGCCGCGGCGGGGCTCCTCATGGCGGCCGGCCACGCGGCGGCCTGCTTCTACCTGAAGGCCGCGACCTCGGCGGCGGTGGCGGCCGTGCTGCTCGTGCTGGGAGCCAGGGGCTACGGCCGGCGCCGGGCGGAGCCCGCGGGGGGCGGGCCCGTGGAGGCCCTTCGATCCACCCTCTCCTTCGCCTGGCGGCGCCGCGAGCTCCGGACGGTGCTCCTCGGGGTGGCGGCCTTCAGCGTCCTCCTCCTCCCCTACAGCATCCTGCTGCCGGTCTTCGGGCGGGACGTCTTCGGCCTCGGGGCGCGGGAATACGGCTTCCTCGCCGCCGCCAACGGGCTCGGGGCCCTGGCCGGGGCGGTGGCCGTGGCCGCCTGGGGCCACCTCGGCCGAAGCCGCACCTGGTGGTGGACCGGGGCCCTCGCCTTCCCGGCGACGCTCTTCGCCTTCGCCCTGGCCCCGGGCTACGGCACCGCCATGGGGCTCCTCTTCCTGGCGGGCGCCGCCATGGTGGTGCTCGCCACCAACGCCGTCCGCCGGCTGCAGCTGGCCGCCCCCGATGCCATCCGGGGGCGCCTCATGGGTCTCTTCACCTCGAGCTTCATGGGGATCTTCCCGGCGGGGAGCCTCCTCCAGGGCGCCCTCGCCCAGTGGCTGGGGGCCCGCCTCACCCTGGCCTCGGCCGCCCTCGTGGCCCTGGCCCTCTCGGTCAGCCTGGCCTGGGGGGAGCTCCGGCCCCGTCCGGGCGCGAGCGGGGCACGGTGAGGAGGAAGGAGGCCCCGGGACCGGCCGCCTCCAGGGCGAGCTCGCCCCCCAGCCGCTCGGCCAGGTCCCGGGCGAGGAAGAGCCCGAGGCCGAGGCCGTCGTCCCGGGTGCCGCTGAAGGGTTCGAAGAGCCGCTCCCGGACCTCCGGAGCCACGCCCCGGCCGTCGTCCCGCACCCGGATGCCCACCCGGCCGCCGGGCTGGTCCACCGCCCGGATCTCCACGCGGGTCGCCCCGACCTCCTCGGCCACGGCGTTCTGGCCCAGGAGGAAGAGGAGGTTCTCCAGGAGGACCGGGTCGGTCTCCACCTCCGGGTCGGTCTCGCACCGCGCCTCCACCGCCACGGCCCCGGCCACGGGGGCCAGCCGCTCCGCCACGGCCCCGAGGACCTCCTCCAGCGACACCCGGTGCCAGCCCGGCTCCCGGTGCCGGTAGAAGTCCACGATCTCGTTGATCCGCCGGGCCAGGGCCGCCGCCTCCCGGTAGATCTCCTCGGCCTGGTCCTGGAGGGCGGGAAGCTTCTCGAGCCGGGCGGAGAGGAGCTGGGCCCGGCCGGCCAGCACCGCCAGCGGGGTCTTGAGCTGGTGCGCCACCTGGCCGCTCATCTGCCCGAGGAGCGCCAGGCGCTCGCTCCGCCGCAGCTGCTCGGCCAGCCGGAAGGTCTCCGTGACGTCCTCCAGCAGAACGGCCTCGGCGGCCCCGGCCAGGGTCCGGCGCCGGGCCTGGAGGGTGCGGCCGCCCTCGCGGAGGATCCGGGACCCTTCCGGGCCGAGGGCCGCGACCAGGCGGCGGGCCCCCTCCGGTCCCCGGTACTCCACGGGGCAGAGCCGTTCCGCCAGGGCGTTCGAGGCCGCCGGCCGGCCCTCCTCGGCCAGGATGAGGCCGAAGCCCAGGGAATCGGCCACCTCGAAGAGCCGGGCCGCGGCCGTCCGGGCCTCCTCCCGCTGGCGCGCGGCGATCTGCGCGAGCAGATCCACCGGCGGGCACCCTTCAATGCCGGAACGGCGCCGGAGCCGCCGCCAGCACAGGACGAGCCCCGCCCCGGTGAGAAGCCACAGGAGGAAAAGTACGGTGACGGCGAAGAAGGTCTCGGGTCCCATGGCGGGCCTCCGGGGGTGCGCTGGGGGAGCCGCGGCCGGCCCCCTCCCAGATTCTTTTCGGCAGGAGTCCGCCGGGGTGAAGTCCGTGTCGGCCCCGGTCTCACCCGGGCGGCCGGAGCCGGTGCCAAAGGGCGCGCGCGAGGCGCCGGAGCCGGGCCGCCTCGTACCGGCACAGCTCGCGGCAGGCCAGATCCGAACAGAGCAGGCCCTCCGGGGTGGGCCAGAGGCTCCGAAGCCCCCGAGACGCCCCGCCGGAGAGCCGGCCGCTGGGCGCGGGGACCGGGTGCCCCCCGAGGTCCCGGGCCGCCAGGAGGGCCCTCGGCATCCGGTAGGCGGCGGCCACGAGGAGGAAGGAGGTATGGTCCAGGATCGGCGCCAAGCGGCGGAAGCCCTCCACCGGCCCCGAGCAGCCGGGCAAGAGGTGGATGTCCACGGCCTCCCCGGCGAGGAGACGCCGGAGGAGGCCGGCGGCGGCCTCCAGCTCCAGGTCCCGTTCCGGGGAGGCCGGCCCGTCGGCGGGGACGAGGTAGACGGAGCGGAGGCCGGGGTGGCGGCGGATGGCCTCCACCGCCGCCAGGATCCCCAGACGCGCGTCGTCGGCCCGGGCCGGCCCCCCGGAGACGCCGAGGAGGACCACGGCGGCGGCGGGCGGGGCCGGCGGCGCGGGTAGCGCCGGATCCCGCTCCAGGCGGGCCAGGACGAGACCGCCCAATATCCCGCTGCCGGCCAGGAGGAAGAGGGCGAAGGCCGCGGCCAGGAGGAGCCGGGCCGTCCGCCGCCGGTACTTCAAGGGCCAAAGGAAAAGCCCGAGAAACAGCAGCAGGCTGATGACCCTCGAGGGAGTGGCGAAAAAGAGGAGGATGTCGGCCACGGCGTCGGCTGAGGAGGCGCCCCTGGGAGGGACAAGGGATCGCGGGCTCGTGACAACCCCGGGATGCGGTGCATCACGCCGGCCGCGAAGGCGGCCGGGCATGGGGCCCCGGGGGCGCCGCCCGAAAAAAGCCCATCACCGGGGAAGGCGGCGATGGGCGTCACCAAAAGGTTATGTGTGGCGGGGCCGACGAGACTCGAACTCGCGACCTCTGGCGTGACAGGCCAGCGTTCTAACCAGCTGAACTACGACCCCGCGCGTTGCGTGCTCCTCCATGCGTGGTAGGCGGAACAGGATTCGAACCTGTGACCCCCGGCTTGTAAGGCCGATGCTCTCCCAGCTGAGCTATCCGCCCGGCGGCAGACAGCCTTCTCTAACACCTGCCGGCCGCCCTGTCAAGCGGCCCGAAGACGGGCAATCCCCCGGTCTCACGCGGCTTTTGGCGGGTCGGCCGGGCCGCCGCCCCCCGTGGAAACCCGCCGGGGTTTCCGCTACACTCATGCGGGCGGGACGCCGCCGCCGAAGGAGGCCGCCATGTCCAACGACACCGCTTACCTCGTGGTCACCACCACCGCCGCCGATCGGGCCGACGCCGACCGCCTGGCCCGGTCCCTCGTGGACCGGCGCCTTGCGGCCTGCGTCCAGGTCACCGGCCCCGTCACCAGCCGATACCGCTGGCAGGGGCGGGTGGAAACGGCCGAGGAGTGGCTGATCACCGCGAAGACCCGGGCCGACCGCTACCCGGCCCTCGAGGCCGAGCTGAGCCGGGCCCACCCCTACGAGGTCCCGGAGATCCTCGCCGTACCGGTCTCGGCCGGGCTGCCCGCCTACCTCGCCTGGATCGACGAGTCGCTGGCCGAGCCCCCCGGCGGGTGAGGGGCCGCCCGGCACGACTCGGCGCCCTCCCGCCGCATCGGCGGGAGGCCTGAGCGGAAATCGACGGCGGCGGCATGAAAGGGCCTCTTGCTTGACAGGTTCGGGCCCCGTTTGTAAAGATTGATGGCCTCGTAAAGAGGCTTCCGAGTGGATGGCCCAGCAAAATCGCCACTTACGCGGCGCGAGGATGTCGAGGAATGAGGCGTGCTTGGGTACGCCGCAATGACGAGGGCATCCGAAGAACGCCGCAGCCCGCGCATTTTTGCGCCGCCATCAAGATTCGCGCACCGGGGCGGGGCACGACAGCACCCGCCCATCACCAGGACGACCCATGCCATCCCTCCGTGACCCCATCGACGCCCCGGACTTTGCCAAAGGCGGCGGCCTCCTCCCCGCCATCGCCCAGGATGCGGCCACCGGCGAAGTCTTGATGCTGGCCTACATGAACCGCGAGGCCTGGACGAAGACCCTCGAGACCGGGAAGGTCCACTACTGGAGCCGGTCCCGGAATCGGCTGTGGCTCAAGGGAGAGACCTCCGGGCACGTCCAGATGCTCCGGGAAGCGCGCCTCGACTGTGACGGGGACACCCTGCTGCTCAAGGTGGAGCAGCTGGGCGGCGCCGCCTGCCACACCGGGCGCCGCTCCTGCTTCCACCGCCGGGTCACCCCCGAAGGGCTCGTCACCGAGGGGGAGCCCGTCTTCGACCCCCGGGAGGTCTACGGCACGTGAACAAGCTCAAGCTCGGCATCCCCAAGGGCAGCCTCGAGAAGGCCACCATCGATCTCTTCGCCAAGTCCGGCTGGCGTATCGACGTGCACCACCGGAGCTACTTCCCGGACATCGACGACCCGGAGATCGCCTGCAGCATCTGCCGCGCGCAGGAGATGTCGCGCTACGTGGAGCAGGGGACCCTGGACGTGGGCATCACCGGCCGGGACTGGATCCTCGAGAACGAGTCGGACGTGGTCTTCGTCACCGAGCTGGTCTATTCCAAGGTGAGCCGACGCCCGGCGCGGTGGGTGCTGGCCGTTCCCGGGGACTCCCCCTACCGGAAGGCGGAGGACCTGGCCGGCAAGAAGATCGCCACGGAGATGGTGAACTTCACCCGCCGCTACTTCGCCGAGCGCAACGTGGACGTCCAGGTGGAATTCTCGTGGGGCGCCACCGAGGCCAAGGTGGTCTCGGGCCTGGCCGACGCCGTGGTGGAGGTGACCGAGACCGGGAGTACCATCCGGGCCCACGGGCTGGTCATCATCGAGGAGCTCATGGAGAGCACGCCCCAGCTCATCGCCAACCACGCGGCCTGGGCGGATCCCTGGAAGCGGAAGAAGATCGAGCAGATCGCGCTCCTACTCAAGGGGGCGCTGCGGGCCCACCGCCTGGTGGGGCTCAAGATGAACGTCCCCAAGGAGCGCCTGGCATCGGTGGTGGACCTCCTGCCCAGCCTGAACGCCCCCACCGTCTCGCCCCTCTACGACGCCGGCTGGTGCTCCGTGGAGACGGTCATCGCCGAGAACGTGGTCCGGGAGCTGATCCCCCGGCTCACCGAGGCCGGGGCCCAGGGCATCATCGAATACAACCTGAACAAAGTCCTCTAGGGTGGAGCCCCGCGTCCGGAAGGCGGAGCTGGCGGCGAGCGTCCACGACCTCTCCCGCCTGCCCCCGGCCGATCGGCCGGAGATCGCCGTGGCCGGCCGGTCCAACGTGGGCAAGTCCGCCCTCCTGAACCGCCTCCTCGGCCGGCGGAAGCTGGCGCGGGTCAGCCAGCGGCCCGGCCATACCCGGGGCCTCAACTTCTACGGCGTCAACGACGCCTTCTACCTGGTGGACCTGCCGGGCTACGGATTCGCCCGGGTCCCGGCCGCCGTGCGGCGGCAATGGCAGGCCCTGGTGGAGGGCTACCTCTCCGGCCGCGCGACCCTGCGGGGAGTCGTCTGCATCGTGGACGCCCGGCGCCTCCCCGACCAGGCGGACGTGGACCTCGTCCGCTACGTCCGGGGTCTCGGGCGGCAGGCCTGGGTGGTGGTCAACAAGATCGACAAGATCCCGCAACCGCGCCGGGCGGCGCAGATGAAGCGAATCCGGGCGGCACTCGGCGACCTGGCCGCGGCACCGCTGCCGTGCTCCGCAAGAACCGGGGAAGGGGTCGAGGCGCTCCTCGGCCTCCTGTGGAACGCGGCCGCGCCCTAGCGACCGCCCTCCCCCCTGCCGTCATCTTCGGTCGCCCGCGGGAAGGCGGCCTCTTCGGGAGATCGGGACCCGACCTCGCACGACGGCACCGCTCAGGTCGGGATGCCCAGCCGGGGGAGGATCCACCGGTTGAGGACGATCCAGAAGACCAGGATGACGAGAAAGACCCATATATTTTCCATTGTTCGACGTCCTTTTTCGATGGCGCCGCAAGGCGGTGCGCCCCGTTCCTCGGCCTCTCGCCCTGCATCTTTGACGATTCCAGCCCGGCCATCCACTCGGAGGCCGTCTGACGAGGCCATCTTTCCCATGACGAGGATCTCGACTCTCGGAGGGCGGCCCCCGGAAAGGGCCGGGGGGCGGCTATGCCGCCGCTATAACGATAAAATAACACGCCCCGGGCCGGCTGCAAACCCGGCCCGGGGCGGAGGGCCCACGCCGCCCTTCCCGGCGGCGGTCTAGTCG